>NZ_JBFALC010000028.1:0-116700 GCF_040656035.1 Streptomyces sp. NPDC050211 | reverse complement strand
CGGTGCTCGCCCGACGTTTCGATCAGGGCGTTGAACATCGGCACGACCGTCTTGCCGAGGATGTGGGTGATGCGCTGGTCGATGCGGTCGTCGAGAGAGACGACGTCAGTGGGAGCTGGGTTTTCCACAGGCTGTGTGCGCGCCAGGTACTCCATGTTCAGGAGGTACGTGCGCACCTGGCGGGCGACTTCGCTGTCGCGGAGAAGCATGGCGACGTTGAGGACGACTCGGCGTGACCAGACAGCCAGGCTTGAGCGCCGCTGTGGATAACCGTCCTCGGAAGAGAAACTCACATTGAGTTTCTGAAATTCGCGCAGGTCGGAGCCGCGCAGCACCCGTAGGCCGTTGGACTCCAGCTCCTGCCGGTGGCGGCTGAGTAGGTTGTTGATGACCGTCTCGGCTACCTCGAAGTACGCCGCCACCATCGCCGTAGTCACATGCATCCCGTCCGGCAGCAGCGACAGCACCTTCACTCTGTCCAGCACGTCCGTGCGGTCGAGCACGCTGCCGCGCAGGGCCTGTGATTCCAGCAGTGCCTGTTCGTTGATCATGTTCTGCCCTTCCGTCATGTCGTGGCCATGTGGCCAGGGCAGAGCTCTGAAACCCCACCCCATCCGATCAACGAGTAGTGACATATGAAGACACGATCGATGCGCGCACAGGCGTGTCATGGAGGGGGCGTGGCGTCGGCGTCCAATGGAGAGAGCCCCGCTTCCTCGTGCAGAGGGAGCGGGGCTCTCGTACGCCTCAGGCTTGGGGGATCAGTCGGATTCGTTGCCTCCGATGATGCCGCCGTCGTTGCCCCCGTTGCCGTTGCCTCCGTTGCCGAAGCCCACGGTCGTCAGGGTGACCGTCGTGCCGGCGGGGTCGCCGACCCCGGTGTTCTCGTCGGGGTCCTGGTCGATCACGATCGCCGTGTCGCTCGGGTCGCTGCCGTCCGCGAACTGGATGTTCGTGAAGCCGCGTGACTCGAGCAGCTGCCTGGCCTGAGCGACCGTCTGGTTGCGGACGTCCGGGACCTGGGTCTGCTGCTGGGCCTTGCCGATGTTGATCTGGACCGTGGAGCCCTTGTCGAGCGAGGAGCCGGCCGTCGGCGTGGTGTTGATGACCTTGCCGACCAGGTTCGGGTCGGCGGTGTCGACCTCGACGCAGTTGCCGGTGAGGTCGCTGGCTTCCATCTGGGCCTTGGCCCCGTCACAGGTCTGGCCGGTGACGTCCGGGACCACGGACTTCGCCTCGGCCTTGGCGATGGTGAGGGTGATGGTGGTTCCCTTCTCCACCTCTTCGCCGGAGGTCGGGTCCTGTTCGAGGACGGTGCCGGGGTCCTCGGGGGACTCCTTCGTCTTCGTCTTGACGACGAACCCGTACTTGTCGTCCTCCAGCGTCGCCTTGGCATCTTCGAGGGGGTCGCCGATGACGCTCGGCACGGCCACCTTCGGAGCGCCCGTCGACACCACGACCTCGACCGTGCTGCCCTTCTTGACCTCGGTCGGGGGCTGCGGGTTCTGCGAGCAGATGGAGCCCTTGGGCGTGTCCTCGCACGCCTTCTCCGTGGGCTCGAGGGTCAGCTCCGCGTTCTCGGCCTGCTTCTGGGCGTCTTCCAGCGTCAGGTCCACGAAGTTCGGCACCGCTACCTTGTCGTTGCTCGCGCCGCCGGAGCCGTCGACCACCCACTTGCCGATCAGCACCGCACCGACCAGCACCAGCACACCCGCGAGGACCAGCAGGATCGTCGAGGTGTTCGACTTCTTCTGGCGTCGCCGGTCGGGACGGTCGTCGTAGCCGAAGCCGCCGTCGTCCGGGTTCATCGGCGGGAGCATCGATGTGGCGCCGGCGTCGGCGGAGCGCAGGGCGGTGGTGGGCTGGTCGTCCGGGTAGCCGCCGTAGCCGACGGAACCCATGGCCGCCGTGGCGGCGACGGGCTGGCCGTCGAGGCAGGCCTCGATGTCGGCGCGCATCTCGTCGGCGGACTGGTAGCGGTAGTCGGGGTCCTTGGTCAGCGCCTTCAGGACGATCGCGTCCATTTCGGGCGTGATCTCGGGGTCGAAGACGGACGGGGCCTGGGGCTCTTCCCTCACGTGCTGGTATGCGACCGCCACCGGGGAGTCGCCCACGAACGGCGGGCGGACCGTCAGGAGCTCGTAGAGCAGGCAGCCGGTCGAGTAGAGGTCCGAGCGGGCATCCACCTGCTCGCCCTTCGCCTGCTCCGGCGACAGGTACTGCGCGGTGCCGATGACGGCCGCGGTCTGGGTCATCGTCATGCCGGAGTCGCCCATGGCGCGGGCGATGCCGAAGTCCATCACCTTGACCTGGCCGTTGCGCGTCAGCATGACGTTGGCGGGCTTGATGTCGCGGTGGACGATGCCGTTGCGGTGGGCGTACTCCAGGCCCTGGAGGATGCCGATGGTCATCTCCATGGCGCGCTCCGGCAGCAGTTTGCGGCCGGAGTGCAGCAGCTCGCGGAGCGTGGAGCCGTCGACGTACTCCATGACGATGTACGGGATCGACACGTTGTCGATGTAGTCCTCGCCCGTGTCGTAGACCGCCACGATCGCGGGGTGGTTGAGCGAGGCGGCCGACTGGGCCTCCCGGCGGAAGCGGGCCTGGAAGGACGGATCGCGTGCGAGGTCCGCGCGCAGCGTCTTCACTGCCACGGTGCGGCCGAGGCGGGTGTCATGGGCGAGGTAGACCTCCGCCATGCCACCGCGGCCGAGCACCTGGCCCAGCTCGTACCGGCCGCCGAGGCGACGCGGCTCTTCCATAAGCTACCTACCAGCCCTCTCCGTCGGTCCCGATCCGCACTCGTGTGCGGATCGGAGGCTGCCGTCCGGGCCTACCGTACCCGGCTCGCTTTGTGTGACCTGGCCAAGCCCGTCAGCCGATACAGGACCGGTATCGCAACGTGCGCCGATGTGAAGGCGACGTGACGGGGTTCTCACCGCTTGCTGTTGATGACCGCCTCCATCACGCTCTTCGCGATGGGCGCCGCGAGGCCACCACCGGAGATGTCGCCACGGACCGCGTCGTCGTCCTCGATGACCACGGCCACGGCGACCGGTGAGCCCTCGTCGGTCTTGGCGTAGGAGATGAACCAGGCGTACGGGTTCTTGCTGTTCTCGACGCCGTGCTGGGCGGTACCGGTCTTGCCGCCCACGGTGACGCCCTCGATCTGCGCGTTCTTGCCGGTGCCGTCGGCGACGACGGTCTCCATCATCGACTGGAGGATCTGCGCGTTCTTCGCCGACAGCGGGCGGCTCATGGGCTCGGGTTCGGTCTTCTCGACGGGGTCGAGGTTCGGCGCCTGGAGTTCGTCGACCATGTACGGCTTCATCAGCTCACCGTCGTTGGCGACGGCCGAGGCGACCATGGCCATCTGCAGCGGGCTCGCGGCGGTGTTGAACTGGCCGATGGAGGACAGCGCGGTCTGCGACTTGTTCATGTCGTCGGAGAAGATGGAAGCGCTGGTGCGGACCGGCGTGAACTGCTCCTCGGTGAAGCCGAACTTCTTGGCCTGCTCCAGCATCTTCTCGTTCTCGAGATCGGAACCGATCTTGCCGAAGACGGTGTTGCAGGACCACTGCAGGGCGACCCGGAGCGTCGCGTTCTTGCAGGGGATGTCCCCGTCGTTCTTCAGCACGGTGGTGGTGCCCGGCATGGTCCACGGCAGCGGCGTGTCCGTCTTGCTGTCGGCCTCCGGGTACAGGCCGTTCTCCAGCGCCGCGGCGGCGGTGACGACCTTGAAGGTGGAGCCGGGCGGGTAGACCTCGCGCAGCGCCCGGTTCAGCATCGGGTCGTCGGGGTTCGCCTTCTTCTGGAGCTTCTTCCACGCCTCTTCGTCCGAGGTACTGCCGCCGGCGATCGTCGAGGGGTCGTACGACGGGAAGGAGGCCAGCGCCAGGATCTTGCCGGTGGACGGTTCGATCGCGGCGACGGCGCCCTTGCCGCCCTGGGCCTTCAGACCGTCGTACGCGGCTTTCTGCGCGGCGGCGTTGAGGGTGGTGACGACATTGCCGCCCTCCTTCGCCTTGCCGGTGATCATGTCGAGGGTGTTGCGGAAGAAGAGCCGGTCGTCGTTGCCGGTGAGGATGCCGTCCTCGATGGACTCCAGCTGGTTGGCACCGTAGGCCTGGGAGACGAAGCCGGTGACGGGCGCCCACATGGCGCCGTCCTTGTAGGTGCGCTTGTACTTGAAGTCGCCCTTTGTCGTGGCGTGGCCGGTGATGGCCTTGCCGTCGACGATGATGTCGCCGCGCGGGGTGGCGTAGCGGGCGATGGCGACGCGGCGGTTCTTGGGGTCTTCCCTGAGGCTGTCGGCCTGGGCGTACTGCAGCCAGTTGTCCCGGATGAGCAGGGTGAGGATGAGCAGTCCGCAGAAGAGCGCGATCCGGCGCAGGGGCTTGTTCACGGTCGAACCACCTGGGTCATCTCGGCGTCGGGGTTGGGTGCGGGGGCCGGGGCCGGGCGGCGGGCGGTGTCGCTGATTCTGATCAGGATGCCGATGAGCGCCCAGTTGGCGATGACTGAGGAACCGCCGTACGCCAGAAACGGCATGGTCATACCGGTCAGCGGGATCAGGCCCATGACGCCGCCGGCGACGACGAAGACCTGCAGCGCGAAGGCGCCGGACAGGCCGATGGCGAGCAGCTTGCCGAACGGGTCGCGGGCGGCGAGAGCGGTGCGCACGCCGCGCTCGACGATCAGGCCGTACAGCAGCAGCAGTGCCATGACGCCGGCCAGGCCCAGTTCCTCGCCGAAGGTGGCGAGGATGAAGTCGGAGTTGGCGGCGAACCGGATGAGCTCGGAGTGGCCCTGGCCCCAGCCGGTGCCGAGGGTGCCGCCGGAGCCGAAGGCCCACAGGGCCTGCATCGCCTGCTCGGAGTGGCCGTAGACGCCCTCCTGGCTGAGCGTGTACTCGCGCATCGGGTCGAGCCAGGCGTCGACGCGCTGCTGGACGTGCGGCTCGAAGCTGGCCACGCCGACGGCGCCGACCGCGGACATCATCAGACCGAAGACGATCCAGCTGGTCCGCTCGGTGGCGACGTACAGCATGATGACGAACATTCCGAAGAACAGCAGCGATGTACCGAGGTCGGTCTCGAAGACCAGGATGAGGATCGACATCGCCCAGACGACGATGATCGGGCCGAGGTCGCGGCCGCGCGGCAGGTACAGGCCCATGAAGCGGCGGCTGGCGAGGGCGAGCGCGTCGCGCTTGACCATCAGGTAGCCGGCGAAGAAGACCGCCAGCACGATCTTGGCGAACTCACCGGGCTGGATGGTGAAGCTGCCGACCTGGATCCAGATCTTGGCGCCGTAGGTGAGTTCGGCGCCGAGGCCCGGGACGAGCGGCAGGAGCAGCAGGACCAGTGCGCCGACCATGGAGATGTAGGTGTAGCGCTGCAAGACCCGGTGGTCCTTGAGGAAGATCATCACGACGGCGAACAGCGCGATGCCCATGGCCGTGTACAGCAGCTGGTTGGTCGCCTTGCCGCCGGCGATGCCGAGGCCCTTCAGCAGCTCGGACTGGTCCAGCCGCCAGATCGCGACGAGCCCGAGGCCGTTGAGCAGCGTGGCCAGGGGCAGCATCAGCGGGTCCGCGTACGGTGCGAACTTGCGTACGACGAGATGGGCGACGCCGGCCAGGAGGCCGAGGCCCAGGCCGTAGCTCAGCAGGCCGGCCGGGACCTGGTCGTTGATGGCGAGGCCGACGTTGGCGTAGGCGAAGACCGGGATGAGGACGGCGAACACCAGCAGGGCGAGCTCGGTGTTGCGCCGGCTCGGGGTGCCGATCGAGCCGATCGTGGACGTGTGGTGCGTCGACGTGTTGGGAGAACTGCTCATCGTGTGACGGGGCCTCTCACGGCTTGCCTACTGCGTACCGCACTGCGAGACGACCTTCTGCTCTTCCTCCGAGAGAGTCGGGCCGGGCGTGGGGGTCGGTGCGGTCGGGGACGTGGATGGATTCGGAGCGGTCGTCCCCGGCGGATTGGTGGGTGTCGGTGTCGCCTTGGACGTGAAGGAGGAACGGGTGGTTCCCGTGGTGCCTCCGGCCTCGCCCTGGCCGGTCTTGGAGTTGTTCTCGCTCTGGGTCGCCTGCTGCTCGGACCGCTTCTTGCACGCGGACGCCTGCACGGCCAGTTCGTCGATCTTCTTCTGGGCCTGCTTCAGGTCGCCCTCGGCGATCGTGCCCTCGACGAGCTTCTGCTGGTACGGCGGCAGGTACTTGAGTTCGATCTCGGGGTGGTCCTTCTCCACGTCCGACAGCGAGACCCAGGCCAGGTCCTGGCTGATGCCGCGGTACAGGGCGACATGCTCGTCGTTGACGCCGACGTAGTACTGCGTCTGCGTCCAGCGCCAGCCGCCGTAGAGCCCGCCGCCGATGACGGCGAGCGCGAGGACGCCGTAGAGGGATCTTTTCAGCCACCTGCCGCGCCGCCGCGGTTTGATGAAGTCGTCGTCGGTGTAGTCCCCGAAGCTGCCTTCGGGGATGTAGCCGGTGGTGTCGCCGGAGCCGGGCGGGCCGAACTCGCCGCCGCCCTGGCCGGGGACCTGACGGCCGAGCCCTGAGGCGCGTCCGGCCGGGGTCTGCATGATGCCGTTGTCATGCAGCTGGTGCTGGTTCTCGGCGACCGCTCCGACCACGACCGGGGTGTCGGAGAGCTGCCCGGCGAGAGTGTCGCCGGTGTCCAGGTCGAGGACGTCGGCGACGATGACGGTGATGTTGTCGGGGCCGCCGCCGCGCAGCGCGAGCTGGATCAGCTCCTGCACGGTCTCCTGGGGGCCTTGGTAGCTGGCAAGGGTGTCCTCGAGCGTCTGGTGGGAGACGACGCCGGACAGGCCGTCGGAGCAGATCAAGTAGCGGTCGCCGGCGCGGACTTCACGGATGGAGAGGTCGGGCTCCACGTGGTCGCCGCTGCCCAACGCCCGCATCAGCAGGGAGCGTTGGGGGTGAGTGGTGGCTTCCTCTTCGGTGATGCGGCCCTCGTCGACGAGCCGCTGCACCCAGGTGTGGTCCTGCGTGATCTGGGTGAGGACGCCGTCGCGGAGCAGATACGCGCGCGAGTCGCCGACGTGGACGAGACCGAGCCGCTGCCCGGTCCACAGCAGGGCGGTGAGGGTGGTCCCCATGCCCTCCAGCTGCGGGTCTTCTTCGACCATCGCGCGCAGCTGGTCGTTGGCGCGCTGCACGGCCGTACCGAGCGAGGTGAGGATGTCGGAGCCGGGGACGTCGTCGTCGAGGGCGACGATCGTGGAGATCGCCTCGGAGGAGGCGACCTCGCCGGCCGCGGCGCCGCCCATGCCGTCGGCGATGGCGAGCAGGCGGGGCCCGGCGTATCCGGAGTCCTCGTTGCCTTCCCGGATCATGCCTTTGTGCGATCCGGCGGCGAAGCGCAAAGACAGACTCATGCGCACCTCGCCCGTCGGCTCCGGGTACATCCGCACGGTGCCCACCCTCCGGTCGGGAGCGCGCCGGGGTCCGGGGTGTGGACCGCCGCTGCGTGCTCGCTCCGCTCGCTCATTGTCGTACTACTTCCGCAGCTCGATGACGGTCTTGCCGATGCGGATCGGCGCGCCCAGCGGGATCGGTGTGGGGGTCGTCAGCCGGGACCGGTCCAGGTACGTGCCGTTGGTGGAGCCCAGGTCCTCGACGATCCACTGGCCGTCGCGGTCCGGGTAGATCCTGGCATGGCGGCTGGAGGCGTAGTCGTCGTCCAGCACGATCGTGCTGTCGTGCGCCCGGCCCAGGGTGATGGTCTGGCCCTGCAGCGCGACGGTCGTGCCGGTGAGGGTGCCCTCGGACACGACGAGCTTCGTCGGGGCGTTACGGCCCCTGCGACCGCCGGCGGCGGGTTGCTGGCGCTGCTGCGGAGGCGCCGCCTGACGGGCGGCGGCCTGCTGCTGCCGGCCCGCTTCCCGCCGTGAGCCGCGCTGTGTGACGCGCGTTCCGAACAGGTCGCTGCGGATGACCTGCACGGCCACGATCACGAACAGCCACAGTACGGCCAGGAAACCCAGCCGCATGACCGTGAGGGTCAGCTCTGACATTGCCCCCGCTTCACCCTTCGGCTTGCCGGTAAATGATGGTGGTGCTGCCCACGACGATCCGCGAGCCGTCGCGGAGCGTAGCGCGGGTGGTGTGCTGCCCGTCCACCACGATGCCGTTGGTGGACCCGAGATCCTGGATCGTCGAGGGCGTTCCGGTCCGGATCTCGCAGTGCCGGCGGGAGACGCCGGGGTCGTCGATCCGCACGTCGGCCTCGGTGCTGCGGCCCAGCACCAGCGTCGCGCGGGAGATCTGATGGCGGGTGCCGTTGATCTCGATCCAGTAGCGGGTGCGGCCGCCGGCCGCGGGGGCGGCGGGACGCTGGCCGCCCGCGGGCTGCGGGTAGCCGTAACCGCCGCCGGGGCGTCCGGCGGCCGGCGGGGCCGCGGGGGCGCCTGCCGGGGCCTGCTGGTCGGTGGAGGACGCGAGCGTACGGCTGCGCACCCGGTACAGGCCGGTGTCGAGGTCGTCCGCCTTCTCCAGGTTGACCTTGATGGGGCCCATGAAGGTGTAGCGCTGCTGCTTGGCGTAGTCGCGCACCATGCCGGCGAGCTCGTCGCCGAGCTGGCCGGAGTAGGGGCTGAGCCGCTCGAAGTCCGGCGTGCTCAGCTCCACGATGAAGTCATTGGGTACGACGGTGCGGTCGCGGTTCCAGATGGTGGCGTTGTTGTCGCACTCACGCTGGAGCGCGCCCGCGATCTCCACGGGCTGCACCTCGGACTTGAAGACCTTGGCAAAGGTGCCGTTGACCAGACCTTCGAGACGCTGCTCGAACTTCTTCAGGACTCCCATGGGGCACCTCCTCCTAGGCTGTCGTCCTGTGTACTGCTTCTTACCTGGTACTGCTTACTGATCGTATCCACGCGCCGGTGAATCGGCTGGTTCCCCCTGTCGGCCCAGTCGGCGGTTGTCGACGCCTGACGAAGTTCCCTCCTCAGGTCCCCTTCGAACTCCCTCGGGGACACAGTCCTGCCAAGGATCGTAGAGGCGGCCGCAGACAAGTGTCCCGCACCTGACTGTGGACCCCGACCGGCTCCTGGGGAGACGGCCGGTACCGGTACGAGGTTGATACGTGAACCGGTACACGTTGATACGTAGCCCGGGGTTCGGAGGTTTGCCGCCCGGTCCGGCCGACGGAACAGACGTCGCTGGTCGGCGGCTTCCCAGGGATAAGGGATGTGAACCCACCCTGGCCGGCGTGCTAATGTTCTGCGTGTCGGAGGGCGCCAAACCCCATGGGGGAAGGGCCCGAGGACACACCCAATGCGCGGGTGGCGGAATAGGCAGACGCGCTGGATTCAGGTTCCAGTGCCCGCAAGGGCGTGGGGGTTCAACTCCCCCCTCGCGCACCGGACAAAAGCCCCGCAGGTCTCGGACCTGCGGGGCTTTTGCGTTCCCCGGACGGGCGGCACGAGGGGCCGCGGGTGAGAGGACAATCACACCGCGGACTCACCCTGTGGGCGCCCTCGAAGACCGTTACGCGGCGAAGCGCTGCGCCAGCTTCTTGGCCTTGGCGGCGGCGTCGTCGAGGGCGCGTTCGCGGGAGGCCTCGAAGAGGGGGACCAGCTCGGCCATCGCCGGGTTGTGCGGGGCCATGGTGAGCTCCGGGACGATGAAGTCGAGCTCCATGGCGAGGGTCTCGGCGAAGATCGCCGACAGGTAGTTCTGTACATATTCGGAGCCCGCGCGCGGGGTGCCCGGGGCGTAGGAGCCGCCGCGGCTGGCGACCACGGTGACCGGGGTGCCCTTGATCTTCGAGTCCTCGGCGGCCGCGGTGCGGCCCATCAGGATCACGTGGTCCAGCCAGGCCTTCAGGGTGGACGGGATCGCGTAGTTGTACATCGGGGCGCCGATCAGTACGGCGTCCGCCTGCTCCAGCTCCTCGATCAGCTGCTGGCGCTCGGCGAAGGCGGCCGCCTGCTCGGGGCTGTGCGTGGCCGGGTCGGCGAAGGCGGCGGTGTGGGCGTCGGCGGTGATGTGCGGCACGGGGCTCACGGAGAGATCGCGGTAGATCACCGTGCCCTCGGGGTGCTGTTCCTCCCAGGTCGTGCGGAAGGTGTCCGTGACGGCGCGGGACGCGGAGGCGCCGCTGGGGAACACGGACGAGTCGATGTGGAGCAGCGTGGCCATGGGGTCTCCAAGGAGAGCGGTGCCCGCACGGGATCGGCGGGCTAAGTTTTCGTACTCGACTATGGATAACACAGGTACTTACTTTTTTTCATCCCCATACGTCGGGGCAGTACCCTGAACCCATGGCGGGTGAGCGGATTCACGACGAATCGACGTGCAAGCGGGTGGACGGCGGGATCACCCGTGTCTTCACGCTGCTCGGCAAGCGCTGGACCGGTCCGATCGTGTCCGTGCTGGTGGAACAGCCCGCGCACTTCGCCGATCTGCGGCGGGCCGTCCCCGGGATCAGCGAGCGCATGCTCTCCGACCGCCTCACCGAACTCGGCGCCGCAGGACTGCTGGTGCGCGAGGTCGAGGAGGGGCCGCCGCTGCGGGTGTCGTACCGGCTGACGGAGGCGGGAGCGGCGCTGGGGCCCGCCCTCCGGGAGCTCGGGGAGTGGGCGGAGAAGCATCTGCCGGAGGGTGAGCGGGACGGCGGCTGTTAGCCCCGGGCACGGATGACGGGTTTTCCACAGCTGTGGAGTTGTCCACAGGGTCTGACGCGTTCTGGCTGCCGGTTGTACGGTCGGCACGAGTTGATGTTCGTGCGCGTGCGGGGGAGGCGGTCGTTGTGACCCAAGTGGATGCGGGTTTGGCTGAGGCGGTCCAGGGGGCTGCCGTGGAGGCCGGGGCGGTGCGCCGGCTGCCGGGCGTGCGGGGTTTCGCCGAGTGGTCCGCCGCGGGGGCTCAGTCGCCGAAGGAAGAGGGCAAGGCACTGCGCAGGCTGGTTCCGCGGAGCACACACGCCGCGCTCGACCTGGACGGCTCCCGCCCCGACGCGGTGAGCGCGGTCGAGGAGTCCAGCCGCGGCCGGCTGCCCGAACTCACACCGCTGCGGATCGGCCGCATGGCGGCGACCCCCTTCGCCTTCCTGCGCGGCTCCGCGGCCCTGATGGCCTACGACCTGGCCCGCACCCCCATGACCCGGATCCGCGCCCAGATCTGCGGCGACGCCCACGCGGCCAACTTCGGGCTCTACGGCGACGCGAGCGGCCGCCTGGTCATCGATCTGAACGACTTCGACGAAACGGTCCACGGCCCCTGGGAGTGGGACCTCAAGCGGCTCGCCGCCTCGCTGGTCCTGGCGGCCCGGGAGGCGGGCGCCGACGAGGACACCTGCCGCAAGGCGGCGCACGACACGGTGGGCTCCTACCGCCGCACCATGCGGCTGCTGGCCAAGCTCCCGGTCCTGGACGCGTGGAACGCCATCGCGGACGAGGAGCTCGTCTCCCACACCGACGCCCATGACCTGCTCGGCACGCTGGAGCGGGTCGCCGAGAAGGCCCGCGCCAACACCAGCGGGCGCTTCGCGGAGCGGTCGACCGTGCCGACCGAGGACGGCGGGCGGCGCTTCGTCGACGCCCCTCCGGTGCTGCGGCAGGTGCCGGACGCGGAGGCGGCGGCCGTGGCGGTGTCCCTGGAGGAGTATGTGACGACGCTCTCCGAGGACCGCCTTCCCCTGCTGGCCCGGCACACGGTGCACGACGTGGCCTTCCGGGTGGTCGGCACGGGCAGCGTGGGCACGCGGTCGTACGTCGTGCTGCTGCTGGACCACCGAGGCGAGCCGCTGGTGCTGCAGGTGAAGGAGGCCAGGCCCTCGGTGCTGGTTCCGCACCTGGTGACGGCGGGGTTCGAGGCGCCCGAGGTGGACCACGAGGGCCGCCGTGTGGTGCTGGGCCAGAAGCGGATGCAGGTCGTCAGCGACATCCTGCTGGGCTGGACGACGGTCGACGGCCGCCCCTTCCAGGTACGCCAGTTCCGCAACCGCAAGGGCAGCGTCGACCCCGCCGCCCTCTCCACCGACCAGATAGACGACTACGCCCGCATGACCGGCGCCCTCCTGGCCCGCGCCCACTCCCACAGCGCCGACCCCCGCCTCATCTCCGGCTACTGCGGCAAGAACGAGGAACTGGACGAGGCGATGGCGACGTTCGCGGTGGCCTACGCCGACCGCACGGAGGCGGACCACGCGGAGCTGGTGGCGGCGGTGCGGGCGGGGCGGGTTGAAGCGGAGACGGGGGTGTGACCGCGCCCCGCAAGGGGCGCGGGGCTGTGTCAATATGCGGCTCCGCCGCGATGGGGGTCCCCCCGCTCGAGCGAAGCCGAGAGTGGGAGAGCGACCAGCCCCCACCGGCCCGCGGCGAACGAACCGCATATCCAGCGGAGCGCTCAGGCGGTGAGGCCGTCGGGGTCGGTCGAGGCGTGGCCTACGCTGGTCGCGTGACGAGGTCGGAAGCTGAGCAGGGTGGCGTCGCCGGAGAGGCGGGCGTGACGCCGGACGACGGCCTGCCCGGGGCCGAGGACAGTGCGGCCGGGCTCGAAGACGCCGGTGCCGCGTCCGAAGACACTGGTGCCGCGTCCGAAGACGCCGCTCCTCGCCCCGAGGAGCGGCTGGAGCGGGCCGTGCGGGCTGCTGAGCAGGCGCTCATCGAGTATGAGATCGCGGTGGAGACCTTCCGGGTGGAGGTGGAGAACTTCTCGCGGCTGCACCATCAGAGGCTCGGCCCGATGTACGCCCGGCTCGACGAACTGGACGCACAGATCGCCGAGGCCGTGGCCGCCCGCACCGGCGACCCCGAGGATGTGCGCAAGGCGGACGAGGCGCGGGCGCGCGTCATGCCGATGCCGGGCGTCGAGGAGCTGTTCCACGGCTGGATGGACGGGGACGGGCTGTCCCCGGAGGCCTCTGCGATGCTCACCGAGCAGCCGGTACGGCCTCCGCAGCGGGTGCGCCCCAGCGACGAGGCCCGCAAGCTCTACCGCGAGCTGGCCCGCAAGGCCCACCCCGACCTGGCGCAGGAGGAGGGCGAGCGCAAGCGGCGTGAGGAGTTCATCACGCGGGTCAACGCCGCCTACGGCCGTGGCGACGAGGCGCTGCTGCGGGAGCTGGCCGCGGAGTGGGCCGCCGGACCGGTCCCCGAGGAGCGGCACCCGAGCCCGGCCGAGGAGCTTTACGCCCGCCTCGAATGGCTCGCCCAGCGCAAGGAACTGATCGCCGTTGTCGCCCGCGAGCTGGAGGAGAGCGCGATCGGCGCCATGCTTCGGATCGCCCCGGACGACCCCGACCGCCTTCTGGACGAGGTCGCCGAGCAGTTGCTGGCCCAGGTCGCCGAGCGTGAGGCGAAGCTGGCGGAGCTGCTGCGGTAGCCGCGTCGGGCCGTGCGGACGGTCCGGTAGCGTCGGGGGCATGAGTTTCGGAGCTGGTGTGCCCACGGTCGAGGTCTCGGACCTCAAGGACGGCGACTTCCTGCTGGACGTCCGCGAGGACGACGAGTGGCAGGCGGGTCACGCCGAAGGGGCACTGCACGTCCCCATCAGCGAGTTCGTGGCCCGGTACGGCGAGGTGACCGAGGCGGCGCCGCAGGACGGCCGGGTCCATGTGATCTGCCGTTCCGGCGGACGTTCGGCCCAGGTCACGATGTACCTCGTCCAGCAGGGCATCGACGCCGTGAACGTCGACGGCGGCATGGAGATGTGTGCCCACGCGGGCCGACCGGTCGTGACGGACCAGGGACAGCCCGGGTACGTCCTCTAGGGCCGGCCCGCAGGAACGGGCGCTGGGGCTGCGGGTCCTCGGGTTCCTGGCCTTGGGCTCCGGCCCCTCGGGTTCCTGGCCTTGGGCTCCGGGCCCTCGAGTTCTGGGCCCTCGGGCTCCGTGACGTGGGCGCGGCGGTCGTCCTGGTATCGCTGCTCGGTCGGCGGTGGCCAGGGCTTTGCGGCTCGATCGGCGGGTGCTGGCGTGTCAGCCCAGTGGATGCGCCGCCAGCAGATCGCCCAGCGCCTCCTCGTGTGCCGCCGCCGGGCCGAGCGAGAGCTCCAGGTGCTTGGCCCAGGCGTGGTACCGGTGCAGCGGATAGTCGGTGTCGGCACCGAAGCCGCCGTGCAGATGCTGCGCGGTCTGCACGATCCGCCGTACGCCTTCCCCCGCCCAGATCTTCGCGACGGCCACGTCCCCGGCGGCAGGCAGCGCCCCCGGTGCCCTCGACGCGATCCGCCATGCGGCCTGCCACAGCGTGGCCTCCATCGCGCGCAGGTCGATGTAGCGGTCGGCGGCCTGCACGGCGACCGCCTGGAACGTGGCCACCGGGAACCCGAACTGCTCCCGTTTGCCCGTGTATTCGCTGGTCATCCGCAGTACCTGGGAACCGAGTCCGAGGGCCAGCGCGCAGGTCCCGGTGGCCAGCAGATCGCGCAGCCACTCCCAGGCGCCGTCGGCGTCGATGACATCGCGGGCCGCGATCCGCGCGGAGTCCAGGCGCAGTTCGGCCAGCCGCTCCCCGTTCGTGGAGAACTGCTCGGCGAGCACCACCCCCTCGTGCACCCGGGGCACCACCGCGAGGATGGTCCGGTCGGCGTCCGTCCGGGCCGGTACGAGGACGAAGTCCGCGTTGTACGCCCAGGGCACCGCCGTCTGCAGCCCGTCCAGTGTCCAGTGGTCGCCCTCCTGGCGTGCGGTGACGGCGAGTTCGGCCGGGTCGTGCCCGGTACGGCCGGCGGCGGCGACGGTCAGGACCACCTCACCCCGCCCCGCCCGCGCCGGCAGCTCGGACCTCAACTCCTCGCCGCCATAAGCCTGTATGGTCGCGGCGGCCGCGCAGCTCTCCAGCAGCGGCACCCGCGCCAGCACCTTCGCCGACTCCCGCAGGACGAGGCACAGCGCGACGGCGTCGAGGCCCGCCCCGCCGTACTCCGGGGCGAGGAGCAGGCTCAGCAGGTCCGCGTCGGCGAGCCTGGCCCACAGCTCCCGGTCGAAGTCGTCGGCAACGGCGCCCAGGGTGAGCGCCGGGCTGGGCATGGCATCCGGCGCGACCCCGCCGAACACTCCCCGCGCCGCCTCGGCCGCCGCCGCCTGCTCCTCGGTGAAGGTGAAGTCCACAGTCCCTGTCCCTCCGGCGGATCCGCTGATCTGACGGAGCGTCAAGATAGAACAGGTTCTAGGAGAAGGGAACGGGCGGGCGGCCCCGGGTGATGGGTGACGGCCCTGACGAAGGAACGGCCGGGCAGCGCCCGACACAGCCGGCGGAGCGCTCAGCGGTCGAAGTCCAGCTCCACCTTCTCCGTCACCGGATGCGACTGGCACGCCAGCACATACCCCGCCTCCGTCTCCTCCGGCTCCAGCGCGAAGTTGCGGTCCATCCGCACCTCGCCGGAGACCAGGAAGGCCCGGCATGTCCCGCACACCCCTCCCTTGCAGGCGTAGGGCGCGTCGGGCCGGTTGCGCAGGACCGTCTCCAGCAGGGACTCGCCGTCCTGGACGGGCCACGTTCCGCCGCGGCCGTCGAGCCGTGCCGTCACGGCGCTGTGGGCGGGGGCCGGGACCGCAGTCGCGAGGGTGGTCAAGGGGTCCACGTGGAAGATCTCCTCGTGGATACGGGTCCGCGCCACTCCGAGTCCGCGCAGGGCCCGCTCGGCCCCCTGCACCAGCCCGAACGGCCCGCACAGGAACCAGCCCGCCACGTCTTCCACCGGCAGCAGCGCAGGCAGCAGCCCGGTGAGCCGGTCCTGGTCGAGCCGCCCGGACGGCAGACCCGCCTGCTGTTCCTCCCGGGAGAGCACCGTCACCAGCTGCAGCCGCTCGGGGTAGCGGTCCTTCAGGTCGGCGACCTCCTCCAGGAACATCGTCGAGGCGGACGTACGGTCGCTGCGGATCAGGCAGAACCGGGCCGCGGGCTCACGCGCCAGCAGCGTCGAGACGATCGACAGCACCGGGGTGATGCCACTGCCGCCGACGATCGCGGCATACAGACCGGGCGCGGGCTCCAGCGTGAAACGGCCGGCCGGGGTCATCACCTCCAGCTCGTCACCGACGTCGATCTCCTTGAGCGCGTACGTCGAGAAGGCCCCGCCCTCCACCAGCCGCACCCCCACCCGCAGGGTCCGTGGGCCCTCGGGGCCGGGCGTCGGGGAGCAGATCGAGTAGGTGCGCCGTATCTCCGTACCGTCGACCTTGCGGCGCAGCGCGAGATGCTGGCCCGGGGCGTAGCGGTACTCCTCCCGCAGCTCCGGGGGCACGGTGAGGGTGAGGGCCACGGAGTCGTCGGTGAGCCGGTCGACGGCGGCCACCGGGAGCGTGTGGAAGCGGGCCATCACAACTCCTTGAAGTGGTCGAACGGTTCACGGCAGGACAGACACCGCCGCAGCGCCTTGCACGCGGTGGAGGAGAACCGGCTGAGCAGCTCGGTGTCCGCCGATCCGCAGTGCGGGCAGAGAACGGGATCGGTGGTGCGGGTCGGGCCCAGCTCGATCAGCACCGGCTCGGACGCCTCCCGCACCCGCGGTGGTGCGATGCCGAACTCCCGCAGCTTGCGGCGCCCTTCGGCCGAGATGTCGTCCGTCGACCAGGCGGGCGAGAGCACCGTACGGACCGACACCTGCCCTATGCCGTGCTCGTGCAGCGCCCGCTCTATGTCCAGGGACATCGCCTCGATCGCCGGGCAGCCGGTGTACGTCGGGGTCAGCTCGACCTCGACCGAGTCCGTGCCGCGGACGTGCACCGCGCGCAGGACGCCCAGCTCCTGGAGAGTGAGCACGGGCAGCTCGGGATCGGGCACCGCACCGGCGATCTCGAGGAGTTCCGCCTCCAGGGCGGTGAGGGTCACCATGACGCCCCCGGGTGGCTGCGGTGCAGATGCTGCATCTCGGCGAGCATCCGCCCGAAAGGCTCGGTGTGCAGGCCCTGACGGCCCGCCCCGGCGGTCCACGCACCGGACCGCGGCCCTTCCGGGACGGTCAGGGTGGCGCGGTCGAGGATGTTTGACACGGACTTCAGCCAGGCGGCCTGCAACTCGTCCGCGTCCACATCCAGGCCCTCGACCGGCCGGAACATCTCGCCGGTGAACCGCCACAGCGCCTCGCACGCGTGCTGCGTCCGCTCATGGCTGACCTCGGTGCCGTCGCCGAGCCGCAGGGTCCACTGCTCGGCGTGGTCGCGGTGGTAGGCGACCTCCTTGACGGCCTTCGCGGCGAGCGGCGCGAAGGGGCCGCCCGCGGTGGCGAGGCGGGCGTAGAGCAGGTGCTGGTAGGTGGAGAAGTACAGCTGGCGGACGATGGTGTGGGCGAAGTCGCCGTTCGGCTGCTCGACCAGTTGGAGGTTGCGGAAGGCGCGCTCTTCGCGCAGATAGGCCAGCTCGTCCTCGTCGCCGACCATCGACAGCAGCACCCGGGCCTGGCCCAGCAGGTCCAGGGCGATATTGGCGAGGGCGACCTCTTCCTCGAGCACGGGCGCGTGGCCCGCCCACTCGCCCAGGCGGTGGGAGAGCACCAGCGCGTCGTCGCCGAGGGCGAGCGCGGCCGTGGTGGGAACGGCGACGGTCACAGGTGCTTCACCCCTTCCGGGATCTCGTAGAACGTCGGGTGCCGGTACGGCTTGTCGGCGGCCGGCTCGAAGAACGGGTCCTTCTCGTCCGGTGAGGACGCCGTGATCGCGGACGACGGCACGACCCAGATCGAGACGCCCTCGCCGCGCCGGGTGTACAGATCGCGCGCGTTGCGCAGGGCGAGCTCCGCGTCCGGCGCGTGCAGGCTGCCGGCGTGGGTGTGCGAGAGGCCGCGGCGGGAGCGTACGAAGACCTCCCACAGGGGCCAGTCGGTGTTCGTCATGCGTGTGCCGCTCCCGTCTCATGGGTGCGCGGGGCAGGGGCCGTGTGCTTGGCCGCGTACGCCGCGGCAGCCTCCCGGACCCATGCGCCTTCGTCGTGCGCCTGCCTGCGCTGGGTGATGCGCTGTTCGTTGCACGGGCCGTTGCCCTTGAGGACGGCCCAGAACTCCGACCAGTCGATCGGGCCGAAGTCGTGGTGCCCCCGCTCCTCGTTCCACCTCAGGTCCGGGTCGGGGAGCGTCAGGCCCAGGGACTCGGCCTGGGGGACGCAGATGTCGACGAAGCGCTGGCGCAGCTCGTCGTTCGAATGGCGCTTGATCTTCCACGCCATCGACTGCGCAGAGTGCGCGGACTCGTCGTCGGGCGGGCCGAACATCATCAGGGACGGCCACCACCAGCGGTCCACCGCGTCCTGCGCCATCGCGTGCTGCTCCGGCGTGCCGCGGCTGAGGGCGAGGAGCAGCTCGTACCCCTGGCGCTGGTGGAAGGACTCCTCCTTGCAGATGCGGACCATCGCGCGGGCGTACGGGCCGTACGAGCAGCGGCACAGGGGGACCTGGTTGATGATCGCGGCGCCGTCCACCAGCCAGCCGATCGCGCCGACGTCCGCCCAGGTCAGGGTCGGGTAGTTGAAGATCGAGGAGTACTTCTGACGGCCGGTGTGGAGCTTGTCCAGCAGCTCGTCGCGGCCGGTGCCGAGGGTCTCGGCCGCGCTGTAGAGATACAGGCCGTGCCCCGCCTCGTCCTGGACCTTGGCCATCAGGATGGCCTTGCGGCGCAGGGACGGCGCGCGCGTGATCCAGTTCGCCTCGGGCTGCATGCCGATGATCTCGGAGTGCGCATGCTGGGCGATCTGCCGCACCAGCGTCGCGCGATAGGCGTCCGGCATCCAGTCGCGCGGCTCGATGCGCTCGTCGGCGGCCACCGCGGCATCGAAGGCGCGCTCGTACGCCGCCGTGTCGACGGTGTCGTCTCCTGCGCCGTACGCCTGTGTGCCGGCCGTCTGCTGCGCGGCTGCTGTCGCCATGGGGCCCCCTCGACCTTGGGCTCTGCCTGGACCTTGCTCCCGACCGATCGTTCGGTTCGTGCGATTCCATGGTGTGACGGCCGCCGTAAGGTGTCAACCGCTGTGGATAACCTGCCGGGATCGCCTGTGGACAACCGGCGGACGGGCCGATAGGGGTGTGCCGGGCGCGTGGGGCTGAGTACCGTTCCCGTCCAAGCGGCCGGAAGACTGAGCGGAATCGGAATCGGGAACGGGGCGGAATGGACGACGCGTACGACGGTGGCTCGAACGTCCCGGAAGGGGCGGGCGGGGTGGTCGAGCCGGACGGGCGCGAGGCGTCCGATGAACCGGCCGCCGGCCCCCGCACCGCTGTCGCCGCGCTCTCCCTTCGCTACCAGATCGGCGTCGCGCTCGCGCTCGCCTGTGTCGCGGTCGGCGTCTGTGTCCACATCGGCATGGTCTTCCTGCACGTCGCCCCGTCGAACACGGTCACCAAACAGCACGGCCGCGCAATAGATGACTGGATCTATCCCGAGTTCGAGCAGAACTGGAAGCTCTTCGCGCCCAACCCGCTGCAGCAGAACATCGCCGTCCAGGTCCGCGCCCAGATCGGCAGGCCGGACGGCGGCAGGGAAACCACCGGCTGGTACGACCTGTCCGCGCAGGACGGCCGGGCCATCGACGGCAATCTGCTGCCGAGCCACACCCAGCAGAACGAACTGCGTCGTGCGTGGGACTTCTTCCTCGCCACCCACGACGCCGACAACCGCCCGTCGGGCCTGCGCGGCGCCCTCTCGGAGACCTATCTGCGCCGGATCGTGCTGCTGCGCCTCGACCGCGACGACGCGGCCGGGCGGGGCGAGACGATCGAGCGGGTGCAGCTGCGCTCCCGCACCACCAACGTCCGCCCGCCCGAGTGGAGCACGGAGCAGGTCTCCGACCAGCCGGTGTTCCGGGTGCTGCCCTGGTGGTCGGTCTCGGCCGGCGACCTCGCGGGAGGCGCCCGGTGAACCGCTACGCGCAGGCCGTCTCGGGGGGCATCGCCCGTGTCACCGGGGCCGCCCTCGGCCCGTACCAGACCGCCGTGATCCGTATCGGGTTCAGTGCGACCTGGCTGCTCTTCCTGCTGCGGGAGCTGCCCCACCGCCAGGAGCTGTACGGCCCCGACGGCCCCTGGGAATTCGTCCTCGCCGAGCAGCTGATCTCGACGAACGGCGCCTTCACGGCCCTGATGTGGTCGGACGGCCAGCTCTGGTTCGAGGCCGTGTACGCGCTCGCCGTCCTCACGAGCGTCCTGCTCCTGCTGGGCTGGCGCACCCGCACCATGTCCGTGCTCTTCATGGTCGGCGTGCTCTCGCTGCAGAACCGCAGCATCTTCATGGGCGACGGCGGCGACAACGTCCTGCACCTGATGTGCCTGTACCTCGTCTTCACGCGCTGCGGCCAAGTGTGGTCGCTGGACGAGCGCCGGGAACGGCGCGTGCGTGCGGCACGCGCGCGTGGAGAGCGCGTGGTGGACCGGGTGGGGCCCGCCCTGTGGGGGGTGCTCGGGCTGGTGCTGGTCGCGGTGACCGCGGCGGGCAAGCTCGACGGCGACCTGACCGTGCCGGTGATCATCTGGGGGGTGTGGGTGGCCCTGGGGGTGTGGTGGGTCGTCGGGCGCCTGACCAGGAGCGATGAGCCGCGGATCCTGCTCGATGTGGTCGGCAACATCGTCCACAACGGCGCCCTGCTCGTGATCATGGCCGAGGCCTGTCTGATCTACGCGACGGCCGGCTGGTACAAGATCCAGGGCTCCCGCTGGCAGGACGGCACCGCCGTCTACTACCCCCTGCACCTCGACTACTTCTCACCCTGGCCCGTCCTCGCCGATCTGCTGTCGGCCAGCGGCACGGCGGTGATGCTCGTGACCTACGGAACTGTGGCCGTCCAGGTCGCCTTCCCGTTCACGCTGTTCCATCGACGCGTCAAGAACGTCCTGCTCGCCGCGATGATCACCGAGCACGCCGTGATCGCCGTCGTCCTCGGGCTGCCCTTCTTCTCCCTGGCGATGATCGCGGCGGACGCGGTCTTCCTGCCGACCTCGTTCCTGCGCCGGCTGGGCGACTGGGCCGCACGCGCGCGTGCACGCGTGTTCCCGGGCAAGGACGGCCCCAAGGTGCCGGGCCAGCGGACCGGGGACGCGTCAGCCCCGGACAACCCGGAGAACCCCGAGCACACGCACGTAGGCTTCACGGCATGACCGCCGCCGATCCCGTGACGTCCTGGCACCGGCTCGCCGACGCCTCCGTCCTGCTCGACGGCTTCCACGCCCTCAAGCACGCGGTGCGTTTCAAAGCCGCTGTCCCGGTCGCGGTGGCCGTCGACCGGGCAGCCACGCTCGCCCTCGCCGACGAGTTGGCTCCGGACGTACGAGACACCCTGGACGCGCTGCTCACGCAGGTCCCGGAGCCGACGTACAGGTCCCTCGTGCCGCGCCCGCATCCGACCGCGGTGGCGGCCCTGGCCGTACGACCGCCCCGTGCCGCCAACCTCGAGAAGCTGGCGCACTCTCCCCGCATCGCACCCGTCGTCGTCCTCGACAACCCGCGCAACCTCGGCAACGTGGGCGCCGTCATCCGTCTGGCCGCCGGTTTCGGCGCGACCGGAGTGGTCACCACCGGCACCCTCGACCCGTGGCACCCCACGGTCGTACGCGGCGGAGCGGGCCTGCACTTCGCGACCGCCGTGGAGCGGCTGACCGTCGACGAACTCCCGTCCGGGCCGCTGTTCGCCCTGGACCCCGAGGGCGACGACATCCGGGGCGTGAAGCTCCCCGACGACGCCGTCCTCGCCTTCGGCTCGGAGCGCAGCGGCCTGTCGGCCGACCTACGCGCGCGGACCGACCATTTGCTGTCCCTGCCGATGCGCCCGCAGGTATCCAGCTACAACCTGGCGACGAGCGTGGGAATGACGCTGTACCACTGGAGCACGGCCACGGAAGCGCCCCTTTAGGCCTCCCGCCGCACCTCAACAACCCTGAACCGGTTCGCCACGAACGCCCCGTCACACAGTGCAGCGTTCGCCGCCGGGTTGCCCCCCGACCCATGGAAGTCGGAGAACGCGGCCGTCTGGTTCACATACACGCCACCCGTGAGGTTCAGCGACAACTGCGCCGACTCCTCCAGGCAGACCTCGACGATCGCCTGCTCGACCTCCTCGTCGGTGGTGTACGCACCGACGGTCATCGCGCCCTTCTCGCGGATCGTCCGCCGCAGCAACTCCGCCCCGTCCGCGGCCGAGTCGACGGCGACAGCGAAGGAGACGGGCCCGAAGCACTCGCTCATGTACGCGGCCTCGGCGTCCGGCTTGGCTCCGTCCAGCTTCACGATCACCGGCGTCCGGACGACCGCGTCCGGGAACTCCGGGTTGCTGATCTCCCGTGAGGCGAGGGCGACTTCGCCGAGGCCCGCCGCCGCGTCCACGCGAGCCTTCACATCCGGATTGACGATCGCGCCGAGCAGCGCGTTGGCGCGGGCGTCGTCGCCGAGCAGGCCGTCGACCGCGCGGGCGAGGTCGGCGACGACCTCGTCGAAGGTCCGGGGGCCCTCCTCGGTGCGGATGCCGTCGCGCGGGATGAGCAGGTTCTGCGGGGTGGTGCACATCTGGCCGCTGTACAGGGACAGCGAGAAGGCCAGGTTGGACAGCATCCCCTTGTAGTCGCCGGTCGACTCCACGAGCACCGTGTTGACGCCCGCCTTCTCCGTGTAGACCTGCGCCTGGCGGGCGTTGGCCTCCAGCCAGTCACCGAAGGCCGTCGAACCGGTGTAGTCGATGATCCGGATCTCCGGGCGCACTGCCAGGGTCTTGGCGATGCCCTCGTCCGGGCGCTCGGCGGCCAGCGCCACCAGGTTCGGGTCGAAGCCCGCCTCGGCCAGCACCTGGCGGGCGACCTGCACGGTGAGCGCGAGCGGCAGCACCGCGCGCGGGTGGGGCTTGACCAGGACCGCGTTTCCGGTGGCCAGGGAGGCGAACAGGCCCGGATAGCCGTTCCACGTCGGGAAGGTGTTGCAGCCGATCACCAGGGCGATCCCGCGCGGGACCGGCGTGAACTGCTTGGTGAGCGCGAGCGGGTCGCGCTTGCCCTGGGGCTTGGTCCACTCCGCGGTGTCGGGGGTGCGGACCTGCTCCACATACGCGTACGCCACCGCCTCCAGGCCACGGTCCTGCGCATGCGGGCCGCCCGCCTGGAACGCCATCATGAAGGCCTGGCCGGAGGTGTGCATGACCGCGTGTGCGAACTCGTGCGTCCGGTCGCTGATGCGCTTGAGGATCTCCAGGCAGACCACGGCCCGGATCTCCGCGCCGGCGTCCCGCCAGGCGCGCTGACCGGCCTTCATCGCGGGCAGCAGGACGTCGATGTCCGCGTGCGGGTAGGTCACGCCCAGCTCGATGCCGTACGGCGAGACCTCGCCGCCCGTGAAGTCGTCCGTGCCGGGCTGGCCGAGGTCCAGGCGGGTGCCCAGAAGGGCGTCGAAGGCGGCCTTGCCGGCTGCCGCGTCCAGACTGCCCTGCTCGCCGTAGGCCTTGGGGTGCTCGGGGTGCGGAGACCAGTACGCGCGCGTGCGGATCGCTTCCAGCGCCTGGTCGAGGGTGGGCCGGTGAGCGGCGATCAGCTGGTGCGCGGTGAGTTCGGCGGCCATATGGGACCAACTCCTCGTCTCAAGAACTCTTCTTTGAGCTCATGACCTGGGCGGAAACAGCCGGACAGAGTTAGAGTAACCGAACGATCGGTCGGGACAAGGGGGTCCGCCGCATCTGTGGAAAACCCCGTGCGGGAGGATCGCGCACATGACAGCACTCGACCTCAGTAGCCCCGTGGCCGTCGTCGGCACCGGCACCATGGGCCAGGGCATCGCCCAGGTCGCGCTGGTCGCCGGCCATCCCGTGCGGCTGTACGACACCGTCCCCGGACGGGCCCAGGAGGCGTCCGCCGCGATCGGCGCCCGCCTCGACCGGCTCGTCGAGAAGGACCGGCTCACCGCCGCCGACCGCGACGCGGCACGCGCGCGTCTGCTGCCCGCCGAGAGCCTCACCGACCTCGCGGACTGCGCCCTGGTCGTCGAGGCCGTCCTGGAGCGGCTCGACGTCAAGCAGGACCTTTTCCGCGAGCTGGAGGGCATCGTCGGCGAGGACTGTCTGCTCGCCACCAACACCTCGTCCCTGTCGGTGACGGCCATCGGCGGAGCGCTCGGCAACCCCGGCCGTCTCGTCGGCCTGCACTTCTTCAACCCCGCACCACTGCTGCCGCTGGTCGAGGTCGTCTCCGGACACGCCACCGACGTCACGATGGCCACGCGCGCGTACGAGACGGCGCGCGCCTGGGGCAAGACCCCGGTCGCCTGCGCCGACACCCCCGGCTTCATCGTCAACCGCATCGCACGGCCCTTCTACGCCGAGGCCTTCGCGGTCTACGAGGCCCAGGGCGCCGACCCCGCCACCATCGACGCGATCCTGCGCGAGTCCGGCGGCTTCAAGATGGGCGCCTTCGAGCTGACCGACCTCATCGGCCAGGACGTCAACGAGTCGGTCACGCACTCCGTGTGGCAGTCCTTCTTCCAGGACGTGCGCTTCACGCCCTCGCTCGCCCAGCGGCGCCTGGTCGAGTCGGGTCGGCTCGGCCGCAAGACCGGACAGGGCTGGTACGACTACCAGGAGGGCGCCGAGCCCGCCGAGCCGCACACCGCGGAACGCGCCCAGCCACCCGCGTACGTCGTCGCCGAGGGCGACCTGGGCCCCGCCGCCGAACTGCTCGCGCTGATACGCGAGGCGGGCATCGCCGTCCGCGAGGAGGACGAGGACCACGGCACCCGCCTGGTGCTGCCGGGCGGCGGACAGCTGGCGCTCGCCGACGGCCAGACCTCCGTGGAGTTCCGGGACGTCGTCTACTTCGACCTCGCGCTCGACTACCGCAGGGCCACCCGTATCGCCCTGTCCGCCTCCCAGGACACCACCTCGCAGACCCTCACCGAGGCGATCGGCCTCTTCCAGGCGCTCGGCAAGGACGTCAGCGTCATCGGCGACGTACCCGGCATGATCGTCGCCCGCACGGTCGCGCGGATCGTCGACCTGGCGCACGACGCCGTCGCCAAGGGGGTGGCCACCGAGGAGGACATCGACACCGCGATGCGCCTAGGCGTGAACTACCCCCTGGGCCCCTTCGAATGGAGCCGCAGACTCGGCCGCAACTGGGCGTACGCCCTCCTCGACGACCTGCATATGCGCGACCCCTCGGGACGTTACGCGCCCTCGCTCGCGCTCTATCGCCATGCGTACGCCTCCGACAAGCGGGAGGGCAGCACGTCATGACCACCGCGAAGCGGGACACGTACACGCCGGAGTCGCTGCTCACCGTCGCCGTACGGGTCTTCAACGAGCGCGGCTACGACGGCACCTCCATGGAGCACCTCTCCAAGGCGGCCGGCATCTCCAAGTCGTCGATCTACCACCATGTCGCCGGCAAGGAGGAGCTGCTGCGCCGCGCGGTGAGCCGGGCGCTGGACGGGCTCTTCGGGATCCTCGACGAGGAGCACGCGCGCGTGGGGCGTGCCGCCGAGCGCCTGGAGTACGTCGTGCGGCGCATGGTCGAGGTGCTGATCGCCGAACTGCCGTATGTGACGCTGCTGCTGCGCGTGCGTGGCAACACGGACACCGAGCGGTGGGCCCTGGAGCAGCGCCGCGACTTCGACCACCGGGTCGCCGAGCTGTTGAAGGCGGCGGCCGCCGACGGGGATGTGCGCGGTGATGTGGAGGTGCGTCTGGCGACCCGGCTGGTCTTCGGGATGATCAACTCGATCGTCGAGTGGTACCGGCCGGACGGGCGCGGCATGAACGAGCGCGAAGTGGCCGACGCGGTCGCGCAGTTGGTGTTCGGCGGACTGCGCAAGTCCTCCTAGGCGGCGCCCGGGGTCAGGCCTGCGGCTCCAGGTCCTCCTCCTCGAACACCAGCAGTGTGCGGGTGCTGAGCACCTCGGGGATCGCCTGGATGCGGGTCAGTACCAGCTCCCGAAGGGCCCGGTTGTCGGACGTGTGCACCAGCAGCAGCACGTCGAAGTCGCCGCCCACCAGGGCGATATGGGCTGCCCCGGGGAGCTGTTTGAGCTGCTCGCGTACCGTGCGCCAGGTGTTCTGGACGATCTTCAGGGTGATGTACGCCGATGTCCCCTGGCCCGCGCGTTCATGGTCCACGCGGGCCCCGAAGCCGCGGATGACGCCGTCCTCGATGAGGCGGTTGATGCGCGCGTAGGCGTTGGCGCGTGAGACGTGGACACGTTCGGCGACCGACCGTATCGACGCGCGGCCGTCCGCCTGGAGCATCTGCAGGATGTCCTGATCAATGGCGTCCAGCGGCCGCGCGGGCGGCAGTGTGCTGCCCTCGGGGCCTTCGGCCATTTGTTCAGGTGCCATGTCCCCCCGCCTCTCTACCATGGACGTACTGCGTCCATCTCAGGCTGTGGAGAACCGTTTGTCCACAGCCTGAAGGTGCCTGTAGCCAAAATGTGCCGACGACCGAACAATCGGTAGGTGAGGCGCATCACATCCGACGCGCCTCTCCAAGCCACTCCCACGAGGAGGTGCCGTGATGACGGTCATGGAGCAGCGGGGCGCATACCGGCCGACGCCGCCGCCCGCCTGGCAGCCCCGGATGGACCCCGCGCCGCTGCTGCCCGACGCGGAGCCGTACCGCGTGCTCGGCACGGACGCCGCCGCGAAGGCCGACCCGGCCCTGCTGCGCCGGCTCTACGCCCATCTCGTGCGCGGACGCCGGTACAACGCGCAGGCCACCGCCCTCACCAAGCAGGGCCGCCTCGCCGTGTACCCCTCCAGCACCGGCCAGGAGGCCTGCGAGGTGGCCGCCGCGCTCGCCCTCGAGGAGCGCGACTGGCTCTTCCCGAGCTACCGCGACACGCTGGCCGCCGTCGCCCGTGGCGTGGACCCGGTCCAGGCTCTGACGCTTCTGCGCGGTGACTGGCACACCGGCTACGACCCGCACGAGCACCGCGTCGCCCCCCTGTGCACCCCGCTCGCCACCCAGCTCCCGCACGCCGTGGGCCTCGCGCATGCCGCCCGCCTCAAGGGCGACGACGTGGTCGCGCTCGCGCTGGTCGGCGACGGCGGCACCAGCGAGGGCGACTTCCACGAGGCGCTCAACTTCGCCGCCGTATGGCAGGCCCCGGTCGTCTTCCTGGTCCAGAACAACGGCTTCGCGATCTCCGTCCCGCTCGCCAAGCAGACCGCGGCCCCGTCGCTGGCCCACAAGGCCGTCGGCTACGGCATGCCCGGCCGCCTGGTCGACGGCAATGACGCGGCCGCCGTGCACGAGGTCCTCAGCGACGCCGTACGGCACGCGCGCGCGGGCGGCGGGCCGACGCTGGTCGAGGCGGTGACGTACCGCATCGAGGCCCACACGAACGCCGACGACGACAAGCGCTACCGGGCCGACACCGAGGTCGAGACCTGGCGCGCACACGACCCGATCGCCCTCCTGGAGCGGGAGTTGACCGAGCGGGGCCTGATCGACGAGGACGGCATCCGGCACGCGCGCGAGGACGCCGAGCGGCTCGCCGCCGACCTGCGTGAGCACATGAACCAGGACCCAGCGCTCGACCCGATGGACCTGTTCGCCCACGTGTACGCCGAGCCCACACCCCAACTGCGCGAGCAGCGGGAGCAGTTGGCGGCGGAGCTGGAGGCCGAACGGGAAGGGACGCACCGATGACCACCGTCGCCCTCAAACCCGCCACCATGGCGCAGGCCCTCACGCGCGCGCTGCGCGACGCCATGGCCGCCGACCCGGCCGTGCATGTCATGGGCGAGGACGTCGGCACCCTCGGCGGGGTCTTCCGGGTCACCGACGGGCTCGCCAAGGAGTTCGGCGAGGACCGCTGCACGGACACGCCCCTGGCCGAGGCGGGCATCCTCGGCACGGCGGTCGGCATGGCGATGTACGGCCTCAGGCCGGTCGTGGAGATGCAGTTCGACGCCTTCGCCTACCCCGCCTTCGAGCAGCTGATCAGCCATGTGTCCCGGATGCGCAACCGCACGCGCGGTGCGATGCCGCTGCCGATCACCATCCGGGTCCCCTACGGCGGAGGCATCGGCGGCGTCGAGCACCACAGCGACTCCTCCGAGGCGTACTACATGGCGACTCCGGGGCTCCATGTCGTCACGCCCGCCACCGTCGCCGACGCCTACGGCCTGCTGCGCGCCGCCATCGCCTCCGACGACCCGGTCGTCGTCCTCGAACCCAAGCGTCTGTACTGGTCCAAGGATTCCTGGAACCCCGAGGAGCCGACGGCCGTTGAACCGATAGGCCGCGCGGTGGTACGGCGCTCGGGCCGGAGCGCCACGCTCATCACGTACGGGCCGTCCGTACCCGTCTGCCTCGAAGCCGCCGAGGCCGCGCGGGCCGAGGGCTGGGACCTCGAAGTCGTCGACCTGCGCTCCCTGGTGCCGTTCGACGACGAGACGGTCTCCGCTTCGGTGCGGCGGACCGGGCGCGCGGTGGTCGTGCACGAGTCGGGCGGGTTCGGCGGCCCGGGCGGGGAGATCGCGGCCCGTGTCACGGAGCGTTGCTTCCACTACCTGGAAGCGCCGGTGCTGCGTGTGGCCGGGTTCGACATCCCCTACCCGCCGCCGATGCTGGAGCGTCACCACCTGCCCGGCGTGGACCGGATCCTGGACGCCGTGGGGCGTCTGCAATGGGAGGCCGAAAGCTGATGGCACAGGTGCTGGAGTTCAAGCTCCCCGACCTTGGCGAGGGGCTCACCGAGGCGGAGATCGTGCGCTGGCTGGTCCAGGTCGGCGACGTCGTCACCGTCGACCAGCCGGTCGTCGAGGTCGAGACGGCCAAGGCGATGGTCGAGGTGCCCTGTCCGTACGGCGGCGTCGTCACAGCCCGCTTCGGCGAGGAGGGCACGGAACTTCCCGTGGGGGCGCCGCTGTTGACGGTGGCCGTGGGAGCGGCGGCCTCCGGCGATCCGGCCACGGTATCGGACGAGGGCTCGCGTGAGGACGCGCGCGTGGGTTCCGGCGACGGAACGCGCGGCGGCACGAGTCAGGGCGCGGGGCTGGGCTCGGGCGAGCGGGCGCCTGTGGGCTCCGAGGGCTCACGCGGCGGCTCGGCTGCACGCCCCCACGAGGGCTCAGGCAACGTGCTCGTGGGCTACGGCACCGGTGCCGCTCCGGCCCGCCGCCGGAGGGTACGGCCGACGGCTCGGACGACTTCGACGGATCCGTCCGGTCGTACGACTTCGACGGACCCGACCACGCGTACGGGTCCGACGGCTCCGACCGCTGGTACGGGTCCGATGGATCCGACCGCTCGTACGGCTGCGGGCGCGGCTTCGCCGATGCCCGACGCCCCCGACATCGCCCATGCCGCCCCCGACATCGCGCCTGATTCCGGCAACGGCCACCGGGCCGACGGCCCCGTCCCCGTGATCTCGCCCCTGGTGCGGCGGCTCGCCCGGGAGAACGGGCTGGATCTGCGGGAGTTGACGGGCTCGGGACCGGACGGGCTGATCCTGCGGGCCGACGTGGAGTACGCGCTGCGGGCGGCCGCCGCGTCGTCCGCACGGCCGTCGCCGCGTGCCTCCATGCCGTCCGCGACCGCACTGTCCTCGGCCGCCCCGACAGCCGCCGCCCCGTCCGCCCCCACCGACTCCCCGCTCGCCCCCCTCGCTCCCACGCCCGCCGAATCCCTCGTCGCCCGTGTGACGCACGCGCCCGCCGGGGGCCCGGTCACCTCCGCGCCCGGCGGTACTCGCATCCCCCTCAAGGGCATCCGGGGCGCAGTCGCCGACAAGCTGTCGCGCAGTCGGCGGGAGATACCGGACGCGACCTGCTGGGTGGACGCCGACGCGACGGAGCTGATGCGGGCGCGCGAAGCGATGAACGGCGCCGGAAGGACGAAGATCTCCCTCCTCGCCCTGCTGGCACGCATCTGCACGGCCGCCCTCGCCCGGTTCCCCGAGCTCAACTCCACGGTCGACGTCGAGGCCAGGGAGGTCGTCCGGCTCGACCAGGTCCACCTCGGCTTCGCCGCGCAGACCGAGCGTGGGCTCGTCGTGCCCGTCGTACGGGACGCACACGCGCGGGACGCCGAGTCGCTGACCGCGGAGTTCGCCCGGCTGACCGAGGCGGCCCGGACGGGGACGCTGACGCCCGCGGAACTCACGGGCGGGACCTTCACGTTGAACAACTACGGGGTGTTCGGGGTCGACGGCTCCACGCCGATCATCAACCACCCCGAGGCGGCCATGCTCGGCGTCGGCCGTATCGTCCCCAAGCCCTGGGTGCACCAGGGCGAGCTGGCGGTGCGGCAGGTCGTCCAGCTCTCGCTGACCTTCGACCACCGGGTGTGCGACGGCGGCACGGCCGGCGGCTTCCTGCGCCATGTGGCGGACTGCGTGGAACAGCCGGCGGTGCTGCTGCGCACCATGTGAGAAGGGCACGTGGTGAAAGGGCACGTGGCCGTTCCCTCCGATCATGACGGCACGCATACTCGGGGAGTGACCGCGTACGAGCCCTCCAGCGATCCCGGCGCCGCGTACGACGCCGTCGTCCTCGCCGGCGGCGCCGCACGCCGGCTCGGCGGCGTGGACAAACCCGGGGTGCGGGTCGGCGGGCGGGCACTGCTCGACCGGGTGCTGACGGCCTGCGCCGGGGCTCGCAGCACCGTCGTCGTCGCCGATCCCCGGCCCACCGCGCGGCCCGTGACCTGGGCCCGCGAGGACCCGCCCGGCGGCGGACCGCTCGCCGCGCTCGACGCCGGGCTGCGGCACACCACGGCCCCGTACGTCGTCGTACTCTCCGCCGACCTGCCGTTCCTCGACGAGCGGACCGTCGGGCGGCTGCTCGCGACGCTGTGGGACGGTCCCGCCGACGGCGCGGTCCTGACCGACCCCGACGGCCGCGACCAGCCGCTGGTGGCGGCCTACCGGGCGCGGGCGCTGCGTCGCGGGCTGGCCGCCCTCACCCAGGAGCACGGCGGCCTCACCGGTCTGCCCCTGCGCCGGCTGACCGGCGGGCTCGACCTCACCCGCGTCCCCGACCCCGTCGCGTCCTTCGACTGCGACACCTGGGACGACATCGCCACTGCCAGGGCACGCATCAGGGAGCATGGGCACGTGTTGGATGAATGGATTTCCGCAGTCAAGGACGAGCTGGGCCTCGACCTCGACGTCGACACCGGCGTCCTGCTCGACCTCGCGCGCGACGCCGCACACGGAGTGGCCAGGCCCGCGGCGCCGCTGACCACCTTCCTCGTCGGCTACGCGGCCGCGCAGGCCGGGGGAGGCCCCGAAGCCGTCGCGGAGGCCGCCCGCAAGGCCGTCGCGCTGGCGATGAGCTGGGCCGAAGAGGCCGAGCCAGATGCCGCGAAGGACACTGAGAAGGACGCCAAGAAAGACGCCGCCAAGCCCGGCAGCACCCCGAACGCCGCCCAGCCCGACCGCACCCCGGACGCCGGATGACCGCCCGCTCCGTCCGGACCGGCGACGACGCCGAGGACTTCGACGTCGAGGAGGTGCTGGCCCTCGTGAAGGAAGACAGCGACCGGGAGGACCACGCCGTGCCCGCCCCGCAGAGTGCCCCGGCATCCTCGGCAGCCCCTCGCCACCAGGCCACGCCATGGGCTGAGGCACGAGTGATCGCCGAGCGCGCGGGCCGCTCGGGGGCCCGCCGCGCCCCCGTCTCCGTCACCCTCGACGCCGCCCTCGGCCTCACCCTGGCCGCTCCCCTCACCGCCCTCACCGACCTGCCCTCGTTCGACACCTCCGCGATGGACGGCTGGGCGGTCGCCGGACCGGGACCCTGGGACGTACGCGACGAGGGCGTGCTGGCCGGACACGCCGAGCCCGAACCGCTCACCGACGGCGAGGCCGTCCGGATCGCCACCGGTGCCCGCATCCCCCTGGACACCACCGCCGTCATCCGCAGCGAGCACGGCCGCATGGACACCCAGGGCCGCCTCCACGCGACCCGCGAGGTGGGCCACGGCCAGGACATCCGCCCACGCGGCCAGGAATGCCGTACCGGCGACCAACTCCTCCCCGTCGGCACCTTGGTGACCCCGGCCGTGCTCGGCCTCGCCGCGGCGGCCGGATACGACACCGTCACCGCGGTCCCCCGCCCCCGCGCCGAAGTCCTGATCCTCGGCGACGAGTTGCTCACCGAAGGCCTGCCGCACGACGGGCTGATCCGGGACGCGCTCGGCCCGATGCTGCCGCCCTGGCTGCGGGCGCTCGGCGCCGAGGTCATCGCGGTGCGCCGGCTCGGCGACGACGCCAAGGCCCTGCGCAAGGCCATCACCTCCTCCAAAGCCGACCTCATCGTCACCACCGGCGGCACCGCCTCCGGCCCCGTCGACCACGTCCACCCCACCCTGAGCCGTATCGGCGCGGAGCTGCTGGTCAACGGCGTCGAGGTGCGCCCCGGCCACCCCATGCTGCTGGCCCGCATCAAGGACAACCAGCACCTCGTCGGTCTGCCCGGCAACCCCCTCGCCGCCGTCTCCGGCCTGCTCACGCTCGCCGAACCGCTGCTGCGCACCCTCGCCGCCCGTCCGGCCCCCGAACCGCTGGCGTTGCCGCTCCAGGACGCGGCCCACGGGCATCCGTACGACACCCGGCTCATCCCCGTGGCGCTGCGCGTCGACAGTGCCGTTCCGCTGCACTACAACGGCCCGGCGATGCTGCGGGGCATCGCGGCGGCCGACGCGCTGGCCGTCGTACCACCGGGCGGTGCCCGGCCGGGACAGGAGGTCGAACTGCTCGATCTGCCCTGGGCCTTCGCCGGTATCGAGGTGTGTTTCACGTGAAACAACCGGGCCATGACGTGATCGCCCGCGAGGCGGGTGAACATCTGACAACCCATCGGGTGAAACTCCCGCGGAAGGTGGTGACGCACCCCTTCCGGCAGGTCGCCAAGCGGGTGGCGTTGGCCCTGCTGGTCCTCGTGGTGACCGCGCTGCTCGTCTATGCCGACCGCGAGGGCTACAACGACAACTCCGACGGCTCGGTCGACTTCCTCGACGCCTGGTACTACGCGACCGTCACCCTCTCCACCACCGGATACGGCGACATCACCCCGGTCAGCGATGCCGCCCGGCTCACCAATATCTTCGTCGTCACGCCGCTGCGCGTGATGTTCCTGATCATCCTGGTCGGCACCACGCTCGAGGTCCTCACCGAACGGACCCGGGACGAATGGCGCCTGACCCGCTGGAGGTCCGCCTTGCGTGATCACACTGTTGTCGTCGGATTCGGGACGAAGGGGCGCTCGGCGATCCAGACCGTGTGTGCGTCGGGGGTCAAGGCGGAGCAGGTCGTCGTGGTCGACCCCAGTTCCAAGGCGATCGACGCCGCGACGGCCGAGGGGTATGCGGGGATCGTGGGCGATGCGACGCGCAGCGATGTGCTGAAGCGGGCCGAGGTGCACAAGGCGCGGAAGGTCATCATCGCGACGCAGCGCGATGACACGGCCGTCCTTGTCACTTTGACGGCCCGGCAGCTCAACCGTGCTGCCAAGATCGTGGCCGCGGTGCGGGAGGAGGAGAACGCACCGCTGCTGAAGCAGTCCGGCGCCGACGCGGTGATCACCAGCGCCAGCGCGGCCGGCCGGCTGCTCGGCCTGTCCGTGCTCAGCCCCGCCGCCGGCATGGTGATGGAGGACCTCATCCAGCAGGGCAGCGGGCTCGACATCGTCGAACGGCCCGTCATAAAGGCCGAAGTGGGCAGGAGCCCACGGCAGACGGAGGACCTGGTGGTGAGTGTCGTACGCGGGCATCGGGTGCTCGGATACGACGATCCGGCCGTCGGGAAGCTGGAGTTGACGGACCGGCTGATCACCATCGTGCGGGCGACGCCGGGTACGCATGTCGCACCCGACGTCCGCCCGCTGCCGCAGGACTGAAGCGCCCTTCGAAACGGCTCACTTGCGGTTGTACAGCCGCATCGTGATCGGTCCGAAGACCAGCAGGAACAGGCCCGCCCAGCCGAGCGACCAGGCGACCTCGTCGGTCGGCCAGTCGCCCGCCATCAGGCCGCGCACCGCCGACGAAAGGTGGGTGATGGGGCTGTTGTTGACGAAGGCCTGGAGCCAGCCCGGCATGGTGCTCGGGTCGACGAAGACATTGGACAGGAAGGTCAGCGGGAAGATCACCATCATGCTGACGCCCATCACCGACTTCTCGGAACGCAGCATCAGCCCGAACATCGTCCAGATCCACGAGAACGCGAACGAGAAGGCGACCAGCAGGGCGATCCCGGCGATCACACCGCCGACCCCGCCGTCCGGCCGGTAGCCGAGGATGATGCCGACGGTGAGCATCACGATGGACGCGATGGTGTAGCGCAGGGCGTCGCCGAGCAGATAGCCGACCATCGTCGACGGCCGCCAGATGGGCAGTGAGCGGAAGCGGTCGAAGACGCCCTTCTCGATGTCCGTGTTGACCGAGACGCCCGTGTACATCGTGATCATCACGACCGACATCACCAGGATGCCGGGCAGCAGGAACTGGATGTACTCCTTCGGGGACCCGGCCAGGGCGCCCCCGAACAGGTACGTGTACATCAGCACCATCATGATCGGGAACGCGGTGACGTCGAAGAGCTGCTCGGGAACGTGCTTGATCTTGAGGATCGCCCGCCAGCCGAAGGTGAGGGAGGCCGACAGGGCGCTGGGCCTCGGCGGCCGTTCGCCGGCGACGAGCAGCGCGGCCAGCGACTCGGCGCTGACGGGGGCGAGTTCCTTGGTCTCGGGGGTGGTCGCGGTGCTCATGCTGACACCTTGTCCTTCGGCTCGTGGGTGTCGTGTCCGGTGAGGGCGAGGAAGACCTCGTCCAGGCTGGGCTGCCCCAGCGAGAAGTTGTCGACGATGACGCCGCCGCGGGCCAGCTCGGCGAGTGCCCGGGCCGCCTGCTCGGCGGCGCCCTGTCCGTTGGCCGCACCGCCGCCCACGCGCGCGGTCAGCGCCACCGGATCGGGCTCCAGCTGTACGTCCGCGTCCAGAGCCAGCCGCAGCACCTGCTCGGCCTGCGGGCGCTGTGCCGCGTCCCGCAGGCGCAGATGGACGGATCCGGCGCCGACGGACGCCTTCAGCTCGCCCTTGGTGCCCTCCGCGATCACCTTGCCCCTGTCGATCACGGCGATCCGGGACGCCAGCTGGTCGGCCTCGTCCAGATACTGCGTGGTCAGCAGCACGGTCGTGCCCTGGGCGACCACCGCGCGGATGATGTCCCAGACCTGGTTGCGGCTGCGCGGGTCGAGCCCGGTCGTCGGCTCGTCGAGGAACAGCAGCTCGGGCGTGTTCAGGATGGACGCGGCGATGTCGATACGGCGCCGCATGCCGCCCGAGTAGTTCTTGACCTGCTTTCCGGCCGCGTCCGTCAGCCCGAAGGCCTCCAGAAGCTGTGCGGCCCGGTCCCGGGCGGCCTTCTTGTGGTGCCCGAGGAGACGGCCGAGCAGAACCAGGTTCTCGGTGCCGGTGAGGTCCTCGTCCACGGACGCGTACTGACCGGTGAGGCTGACCCGGCCGCGCACCTCGTCGGCCTCGTGCACGACATCGTGCCCGAAGACATGGGCCTGGCCGCCGTCGGGCCGCAGGAGGGTGGCGAGCATCTTCACAGTGGTGGTTTTTCCGGCGCCGTTCGGACCGAGGACGCCGTAGACCGTGCCGGCGGGGACGGCGAGATCGACGCCGTCCACGGCCCTGGTCTCGCCGAACGTCTTCACCAGGCCCGCGGTCTCGATGGCCAGGCCTGAGGTCTGCTGGCTCATGGTGGTTTCCTTCCGCGTTCGTGGGCTACGCAGGGTGAGACCTTTACCGTCGCTCAAACTCATCGGTGCCGCACAGGGATTTCCCGGCGGACCAGTCGAAGGACCGAAGCGGACCCGCCCAGAGACGTAGGCGGACCGGTCCAGGGACGTAGCGGCAGGGGACCGGAGCCCGAGGAAGAGGGGAGTAGCGTCCTGCCCATGTATGCGATCACGATTCCCGAACCTGGTGGGCCCGAGGCGCTGGTGTGGAACGAGGTCCCCGATCCGGTGCCCGGCGAGGGCGAGGTGCTGGTCGACGTGGCGGCCGGCGCGGTCAACCGGGCCGACATCCTGCAACGCCAGGGCTTCTACAACCCGCCGCCCGGCGCCTCCCCCTACCCCGGCCTCGAATGCTCCGGGCGGATCACCGCGGTCGGCCCCGGCGTCTCCGGCTGGGCGGTCGGCGACGAGGTGTGCGCGCTGCTCGCGGGCGGCGGCTACGCCGAGAAGGTCGCCGTCCCGGCCGGCCAGCTGCTGCCCGTGCCGCAGGGCCTCGACCTGGTGCGGGCCGCCGCACTGCCCGAGGTGACGTGCACGGTCTGGTCGAACGTCTTCATGATCGCCCACCTGCGTCCCGGCGAGACCCTCCTCGTGCACGGCGGCTCCAGCGGCATCGGCACCATGGCGATCCAGCTCGCCAAGGCCGTCGGCGCCAAGGTCGCCGTCACCGCGGGCACCGAGGAGAAGCTGCGGCGCTGTGCCGAGCTGGGCGCGGACATCCTGGTCAACTACCGCGAGCAGGACTTCGTCGAGGAGGTCAAGAAGGCCACCGACGGGGCGGGCGCGGACGTCATCCTCGACAACATGGGCGCCAAGTATCTCGACCGCAACGTCCAGGCTCTCGCCGTCAACGGCCGGCTCGCGATCATCGGCATGCAGGGCGGGATCAAGGGCGAGCTGAACATCGGCGCACTGCTGGGCAAGCGCGCCGCGATCAGCGCGACCTCCCTGCGCGCCCGCCCGCTCAGCGAGAAGGCGGCGATCGTCGCGGCCGTACGCGAACACGTCTGGCCCCTGCTCGACGCCGGCCACATCCGCCCGGTCGTCGACCGCGAGCTCCCGATGAGCGACGCTGCCGCCGCCCACCGGGTGGTCGAGGAGAGCGGCCACGTCGGAAAGGTGCTGCTCGTCGTGCGGTAGCCCGGGTGCGCCGGGCAGGCTCAGCCTCGCCGAGCCGGCCACGTCGGAAAGGTGCTGCTCGTGGTGCCGTAGCACCGGTACGCCGTACCGGCTCTACCCCCGCCGCAGCCGCAGCCCGAGGAACGCGAGCCCCAGCCCGAGCCCGATCAGGACCAGCCCGCTGCCCAGCGGCATGATCCGCAGCACGGGTTCGGCGGGGCTCTCGGCCTCGGCGGCCTGCTCCATCGACTGCGGCCGTGCGGAGGGCGGCGCGGTGGACTCCGGGGGTCGCCGAGGCTGCAGGGACGCCCGAGGCGCCTCCTCCACCGGCTCGGCCACACCCTGCCGCCCCGGCCGCTCCCGCCCCTCACCGGCCCGGCTTCCGGCCCGGGACGGCTCATGGGAAGGGGAGGGCGAGGCGGAGGCGCTGACCTGGATGTCGTACGACGAGACAGCCCCGTACGCCAGGACGGCCGCGGACGAGACACCCCCGAACGGCAGCAGAACCAGACCCGCCACCAGCCCCGGAAGCACCCGCCACCACGGAATCACGGAACAAGCCTCACATCGCCGCACTGTTCCGGCACTCCGGGTTCCGCCGACGGGTCGAAAGCGGGCATATCGACAGCCGGTGCACCGGAAGCCGAAGCCGGTGCACCGGAAAACGGTGGATCAGCTGTCACCGGGGGCACCCCAGTGATGAGGTGTACGGGTGCGAGAGAATGGCGGCATGGAGATGCCGAGGAACGAACGGTCGCCGGAGAACCCGCAGATTCTGGTCGTGGGCCAGGACGGTATGGCGCTCGGTGGCGGCAACGGGGACGAGGACTCCCGCGAGATCCCGGTGACCGAGATGGTCGAGCAACCGGCGAAGGTCATGCGGATCGGCAGCATGATCAAGCAGCTGCTGGAGGAGGTGCGCGCCGCGCCTCTCGACGAGGCCAGCCGGGTCCGGCTCAAGGAGATCCACGCGAGCTCGGTGAAGGAGCTGGAGGACGGACTGGCGCCCGAGCTGGTCGAGGAGCTGGAGCGGCTCTCCCTGCCGTTCACGGACGAGGCGACCCCCTCCGACGCGGAACTGCGCATCGCGCAGGCCCAGTTGGTCGGCTGGCTGGAAGGCCTCTTCCACGGGATCCAGACCACGCTCTTCGCCCAGCAGATGGCCGCGCGCGCTCAGCTCGAGCAGATGCGCCGCGCCCTCCCGCCGGGCGTCGGCGGCCATGAGCCGGGCGAGGACGGCCATACGGGCGGCCGTTCGGGGGGTCCGTACCTGTAACCCACCCGCCCACGATCAGCGAAGGGCCCGGCAGCCTGTGCTGCCGGGCCCTCAGCGTGGCGTTTCCGCGCAGGCGTCAGAAGAGGGGGTTGAACTTCCCGCCGGAGTAGCAGTTGGTGGTGAGCCCGGCCTTGTTCACCTCGGTGCTGCCGTCGTAGAGCTGAACCTCGACGCCGGCGTGCTTGATGCCGCGGCTGTCCTCCGCGGAGGTGTGCCACGTCTCGGAGGCGCCGTTCCCGCCGTAGACGTGGTGCCAGGACCAGTGCTTGACGGTGCTGCCCGTGTACGTCACCAGGCGGACGGCGGGGTGGTACCCGTCGGCCTTGGTGTCCTTCACGGTGATCGTGAGCGGGTTGATCTTGGTTCTGCTGACCCAGGTCCAGCTGGCGGACCCGGTTCCCCCGGTGACCGAGCAGGAGGCACTTGCGCCTGCGGCCGCGGCCGGACTTGCCGCGAGCGGGACGAGAACTGCCGCCAGTGCACCTGCGGTGAGGAGCGCTGCCTTACGTGTGCCCATGAATCTCTCCAAGATCGTCTTTATTGGCATGGGCACACTAAGCGTCAAGATCCGCGAGGCGCAAGCAAGTTCGATTCGACGATCGTCCTATGGCGCGGACGTCGCGTGCGTCACTCCGGGTTGCCCGTCGAGACCTCGAACGTGAACGTCGGCGGGTTCTCCGGATCGAAGTCCGTACGGGCCTCGGGCGTCTGCCGCATGATCATGCCCTGGCCGTACGTGTTCTCGTTGATGTCGACCTTCTTGTACTTCCACTCGGCCGCGTCGAGGCACGCGACGACCGACGGCCAGTACTTGAACGTCAGGTCCGGCATCTGCACCTGATCGGGGTCTCGGTACGACTCCCGCGGCTCGGTGCACTCGGTCGTCTCGACGGTCTTGGAGCTGTCGCCCTCCCGGTACCCGGCGGCCTTCGTCACCGACTCCGAGGCCGTCGCGCCGCCGCTGCCGCCCGCGTTGTCGTCGTCGGTGCCGCCGCCGTTCAGCGTCAGGGCCACGATCAGGCCGACCACCGCGGCGACGGACACGACCACCGAGCCGATGATCACCGGCCGGTTGTTCTTGCCGCCACCCGACGTGGTCTGCGGCTGGGGCGACATGGTGTACGGCGGCGGGGTCGAGTGGCCCGGCTGCGGGGAGTACGCCGCCTGCTGCGGTGTCGGGTAGCCGGGCTGCTGCGGATAGCCGTACGCCGGCGAAGGCATCGACGGCGGCGGGGTGCTGTACGGGTTCGAGGTCTGGGGCTGCTGGTACGGCGTCTGGACGGGGGCCGACGGCGGGGGCGCCTGGCCGACCGGCGGGAACACCGAGGCGCCGACGCCCTGGCCGCTCTGCGTCTGCGCGCCCGGCACGATGCTCGGCGGGGCCGGCTGGAAGGACGCGGCCACCCGCAGGCACTCGTCGCGCATGGACTCGGCGCTGGGGAAGCGCTCGTTCGGGTTCTTCTTCAGCGCGCGGGCGACCAGCGCGTCCACGGCCGGAGGCAGCGCGCGGTTGATCGAGGACGGAGCCACCGGCTCCTCCTGCACATGCGCGTACGCGATGGCCAGCGGCGAGTCCGCGTCGAACGGGAGCCGCCCGGTGACCAGTTGGAACAGCATGATGCCGACCGAGTACAGATCGGAGCGGGCGTCCACGGACCGGCCCAGCGCCTGTTCCGGCGAGAGGTACTGCGGGGTGCCGACGACCATGCCGGTCTGTGTCATCGACGTCACGCCGGACTGCATGGCGCGCGCGATGCCGAAGTCCATGACCTTGACGACACCGCGCTTGTTCATCATCACGTTGCCCGGCTTGATGTCGCGGTGGACCAGCCCCATCTCATGGCTGATCTCCAGCGCCGCCAGCACATCCGCGGTGATCTTCAGCGCCTTGTCGGCGGGTACCGCGCCGAACTGCCGCACGTCCTCGTCGAACACCGAGCTGAGCGGGCGGCCCTCGATGTACTCCATGACGATGTACGGCGTCGTCATGCCGTCGACATCGTCCTCGCCGGTGTCGAAGACCGAGACGATATTGGTGTGCGTGAGCTTCGCCACGGCCTGGGCCTCGCGGCGGAAGCGCTCCCGGAACGCCTGCTCGCGGCCCAGCTCTGTGTGGAGCGTCTTGACCGCGACCTGCCGGTCGAGCACGGAGTCGTACGCGAGGTGCACCGACGCCATGCCGCCCGTGCCGAGCAAGTCGCGCAGCTGATAGCGGCCACCGGCCAGCGCCCGCCCCGCGTACCGGCCCTGTGCGCCGTCCTGGCTCATGTTCTGCGTCCCCCATCGGCGCCGACGGCCGGAAGTCGGTGATCCAGTGTCCTGTTCCCGGCCCAAGTCTGCCCCGCGGCACTGACAGGTCAAGCGCGGTGCCCGTTCCGTGACCGTACGCGAAAGAAGCGTCGCGGAAGCGTTACAGCGGCCGTACTGCCGGTACACGGAATTTGCACGACACCGTGGAGTACGGGTTTGATGGCCGGTCCGTCTCGTTCCGGTCCGGGCGCCCGTACCGGACCGGAGGCTTGCGCGGAGGCTGTAGCGTGGCCGACGGAGACCGTAACAACACCGCGCGCACCGCGGGCAGAAACGACGGCGAGGACTGATGGCACAGCAGCAGCGCGCTCAGGGCCCGTCCGACCCCGAGGCGACTGGCGGCGGTATGTCAGATGCGCCGGAGATGTGGGGTAATGGCGGGCTGGTCGGCGATGGCCGGTATCGGCTCACCCACAGACTCGGCCGGGGCGGTATGGCCGAGGTGTTCGCGGCCGAGGACGTGCGCCTGGGCCGCACGGTGGCGGTGAAGCTGCTCCGCTCCGATCTCGCCGAGGACCCGGTCTCCAAGGCCCGCTTCACACGCGAGGCCCAGTCGGTGGCCGGGCTCAACCACCACGCGATCGTCGCCGTGTACGACTCCGGCGAGGACTTCGTGGGCGGCCAGTCGGTGCCGTACATCGTGATGGAGATCGTCGAGGGCCGCACCATCCGCGACCTCCTGATCAACGCCGAGGCGCCCGGGCCCGAGCAGGCACTGATCATCGTCTCCGGCGTCCTGGAGGCGCTCGCCTACTCGCACCAGCACGGCATCGTCCACCGCGACATCAAGCCCGCGAACGTCATCATCACGCACAGCGGCGCCGTGAAGGTGATGGACTTCGGCATCGCCCGCGCGCTGCACGGCGCGTCCACGACGATGACGCAGACCGGCATGGTCATGGGCACACCGCAGTACCTCTCCCCGGAGCAGGCGCTCGGCAAGGCCGTCGACCACCGCTCCGACCTGTACGCGGTGGGCTGCCTGCTCTACGAACTCCTCGCGCTGCGGCCCCCGTTCACCGGCGAGACGCCGCTGTCAGTCGTCTACCAGCACGTCCAGGACATCCCGACGCCGCCGTCCGAGGCCTCCGACGCCTGCCCGCCGGAGCTCGACGGCCTTGTCATGCGCTCGCTGGCCAAGGAGCCGGACGACCGGTTCCAGACGGCCGAGGAGATGCGCGGGCTCGTCCAGTACGGCCTGCAGATGCTGTACGACCAGGGCGGCCACACCGGCACCTGGAACACCGGCCCGGTCACCGCGCACGACGGCCGGCAGACCCCGGCCGCCGGCTTCGCCGGCACCACCGTGATGCAGCACCACAGTGACGGCTCCAGCACCTCGCAGATCCCGCAGCAGATCCTGCCGTCCGGATACGGCGGCGGGGACGACGGCGGCTTCGAGGGGAACGGCAACAAGGGCAGCGGTCGCGGCAAGCTGTGGATCCTCGCCGTCCTCGCGGTGATCGCCATCGCCGCGGGCGTCGCGCTGGCGCTCAACGGCGGTGACGGGAACGGTGGCGGCGGTGGTGGTGGCAAAGTGTCGCCGACCACCTCGCAGACCACCGAGGACCAGAAGGCCAGCGAGACGCCCAGCGACGAGGCGAGCAACGAGCCGACCGACACGGAGACGGACAGCGACTCGGACACGAGCGGCGGTTCGAACTACACGCCGTCGTACGAGCCTTCCTACACGCCGTCGCAGACGACCTCTTCGGAGCCGTCCTTCACGCCGTCCGACGAGCCGACCTCGTCGGAGGAGCCGACGCCGTCCTTCACGCCGTCCGACGAGCCGACGGACCCGGAGACGCAGCCGACGGACACCGGTGACGGCGGCGTCAGCGCGGGCGGCGGGACCGAGAACTGACCGGCACGCCGGAAGACAGCGTTCACGCGCGCGTACGGCCCGGAAACGGGCTGCACGCGCGCGTGCTGCTTTGCGGCGGAGGCCAGGACGTCAGCCGCCGAATGCCTCGCACACCGCGTCGTACTCCCGTGTCCACCACACGGCGAGGGCCGAGGCGGCCGGGAACTGGGGATCCGCGCGCGTATCGCCCCGCTCGTAGTGCCAGCGCAGCATCCAGAAGTCGTTGAGACGCTCCCACCACACGCGGTGCACAGCCGCCGCGAGCTGGGAGGGCGTGGCGCCGGCCGTGCGCCGGTAGGCGCGCGCGTACGCCCGCACCTTGGGCAGGTCGAGGGTGCCGACGGGACGGACGAAGAAGATCGCGGCGGCTCGTACGGCCTCTTCCGCGCGGGGCTGTACGCCGAGCCTGTCCCAGTCGACGATCGCGGCGGGCGCGTCCCCCTGGTAGAGCAGGTTGAACGGGTGGAAATCGCCGTGCACCCAGCCGACGGAACCTCCGCGCCGCGGGCGCCGGTCCGCATGCCGCTCCAGGAGCACGCGCCGCTCCCGCAGTCGGTGCCGGGCCAGCTCGTCGAAGGAGTCGGCGGGGCGGTGGCGGCGTACGCGGGCGAGCAGGTCGTCGATGAGGGCGAAGGTGTCGGTGGGGTCGGCGCTGCGAAGAGGCTCCGCACGTCCCCGCCGCTGCGCCGGCATCACACGCTCCAAGCTGGCGTGCACCACCCCTAACAGCGCCCCCAGCCGTCCGCACTGCTCCGCGCTGAGCTGGCCGCCGTGCCGGTGCCGTCCCTCGATCCACGGGTGCAGGGCGTACGCGTGGCCGCCGACCACCGCCACCGTCCGCCCGTCGCGCGCGGCGACGGGCGGTGCCACCGGGACGCCGAGGTCGGCGAGGCGCTGGGTGGCGCGGTGCCGGCGTTCGATCGCGGTCGGGTCGGCGGTCTCGGGGTCGAAATGGTGCTTGAGGAAGTACCGGCCGCGGGTCGTGCGCAGCCGGTAACCGCGGTTGAGGAGCCCCTCGTCGACGGGTTCACAGGCGACGGCGGAACCGGCGGCGTACTGGCGGAGCAGGCCGCCCAGCGGGGGCGCGTGGGGCACGAGAGGTGGTACACAGGGGCGCGGCACGCGCCAGATGCTAGGGCACCCGCCGAGCCTGCGAGCTGGGCGTTGTCACAGCACGTCGTCAGCGGTCGCTTTTGGTCACAGGACGTCCTCGAAGCGGCGTTCCGGGCTCCGCCTGCGTCCGCGCCACATACACGGCGGAACACAAACCCTTCCAGTGACCTGGGTCGGCGGGATAACGTGCCGTTGCTCCGGCCTCCTGCAAGGCTGTGACCAGTACCCCTTCGGGCTCTTCCCGATTTACTTGGAAATCCAAGCAAAATCGCAGGTCAAAGGGGGTTTCACAGAAATGTGGAGCACTGGGTAACGTGATGGTTGCAGGGCGCTCGCCGGGGCACCTGTCACGCCTGTTCCGGCCGAGTGGCACCCACCCCGTGCACGGGTGTCGGACCAGGTGAGCCGCACTGGTCAACCCGGCAACCCCGGGGGCCGGACCGACGGAGGAGCACACGTGACCGTGGAGAGCACTGCCGCGCGCAAGCCGCGACGCAGCGCCGGGACCAAGAAGTCCCCGAGCAGCAAGCCCGAGCAGGTTCAACTGCTGACGCCCGAGGGCAAGCGCGTCAAGAACGCCGAATACGACCCGTACGTCGCCGATGTCACCCCCGAAGAGCTGCGCGGCCTGTACCGCGACATGGTGCTCACCCGCCGCTTCGACGCCGAGGCCACTTCCCTGCAGCGCCAGGGCGAGCTGGGCCTGTGGGCCTCGCTCCTCGGCCAGGAGGCCGCCCAGATCGGCTCCGGCCGGGCCACCCGCGAGGACGACTACGTCTTCCCGACCTACCGCGAGCACGGCGTCGCCTGGTGCCGCGGCGTCGACCCGGCCAACCTCCTCGGCATGTTCCGCGGCGTGAACAACGGCGGCTGGGACCCCAACAGCAACAACTTCCAGCTCTACACGATCGTCATCGGCTCGCAGACGCTGCACGCGACCGGCTACGCGATGGGCGTGGCCAAGGACGGCGCGGACAGCGCGGTCATCGCCTACTTCGGCGACGGCGCCAGCAGCCAGGGCGACGTGGCCGAGTCCTTCACCTTCTCCGCGGTCTACAACGCGCCGGTGGTCTTCTTCTGCCAGAACAACCAGTGGGCGATCTCCGAGCCGACCGAGAAGCAGACCCGCGTGCCGCTCTACCAGCGCGCACAGGGCTACGGCTTCCCGGGCGTCCGCGTCGACGGCAACGACGTACTGGCCTGTCTGGCCGTGACGAAATGGGCGCTGGAGCGGGCCCGCAGCGGCGAGGGCCCGACGCTCATCGAGGCGTACACGTACCGCATGGGCGCCCACACCACCTCCGACGACCCGACCCGCTACCGGGGCGACGAGGAGCGGCTGTCCTGGGAGGCGAAGGACCCGATCGCCCGACTCCGCGCCTATCTCGAGGCCTCAAACCACGCGGACGAGGGATTCTTCGCGGAACTTGAAGCGGAGAGCGAAGCGTTGGGCAGGCGAGTGCGTGAGGCGGTCCGTGCCATGCCGGACCCGGACCACTTCGCCATCTTCGAGAACGTGTACGCGGACGGGCATGCGCTCGTCGACGAGGAGCGAGCCCAGTTCGCCGCCTACCAGGCGTCGTTCACGGACGGAGAGGGGGCCTGATCATGGCAGCGGAAAAGTTGGCTCTGGCCAAGGCGATCAACGAGTCGCTGCGGCGCGCTCTGGAGTCCGACCCCAAGGTCCTGATCATGGGCGAGGACGTCGGCAAGCTCGGCGGAGTCTTCCGGGTGACGGACGGCCTGCAGAAGGACTTCGGCGAGAGCCGGGTCATCGACACCCCGCTCGCCGAGTCCGGCATCGTCGGCACGGCGATCGGCTTGGCCCTGCGCGGCTACCGTCCGGTCGTGGAGATCCAGTTCGACGGCTTCGTCTTCCCGGCGTACGACCAGATCGTCACCCAGCTCGCCAAGATGCACGCGCGCGCGTTGGGCAAGGTCAAGCTCCCGGTCGTCGTCCGCATCCCGTACGGCGGCGGGATCGGCGCGGTGGAACACCACTCGGAGTCCCCCGAGGCCCTGTTCGCCCATGTGGCGGGCCTGAAGATCGTCAGCCCGTCGAACGCCTCGGACGCGTTCTGGATGATGCAGCAGGCCATCCAGAGCGACGACCCGGTGATCTTCTTCGAGCCCAAGCGGCGGTACTGGGACAAGAGCGAGGTCAACACCGAAGCGATCCCCGGCCCGCTGCACAAGGCGCGCGTGGTGCGCGAGGGCACGGATCTGACGCTTGCCGCGTACGGCCCGATGGTGAAGCTCTGCCAGGAGGTCGCCGATGCGGCGGCCGAGGAGGGCAAGAATCTCGAGATCCTCGACCTGCGCTCGGTGTCTCCGCTGGACTTCGACTCCATCCAGACGTCGGTCGAGAAGACCCGCCGCCTGGTCGTCGTCCACGAGGCGCCGGTGTTCTTCGGCTCGGGCGCCGAGATCGCCGCCCGGATCACGGAGCGCTGCTTCTACCACCTGGAAGCCCCGGTGCTCAGGGTCGGCGGCTACCACGCCCCGTATCCGCCGGCCCGCCTGGAGGAGGAGTACCTGCCGGGCCTGGACCGGGTGCTCGACGCCGTCGACCGCGCCCTGGCGTACTGAGGAGAGGGTCGTGACGACGATGACTGAAGCGTCCGTACGCGAGTTCAAAATGCCCGACGTGGGCGAGGGGCTCACCGAGGCCGAGATCCTCAAGTGGTACGTGCGGCCCGGCGACACGGTGACGGACGGCCAGGTGGTCTGCGAGGTCGAGACGGCCAAGGCCGCGGTCGAGCTCCCCATCCCGTACGACGGCGTGGTCCGCGAACTCCACTTCCCCGAGGGCACCACGGTGGACGTGGGCACGTCGATCATCGCGGTGGACGTGGCGGGCGGGGCAGCACCGTCGGAGGCGGCGCCGGTCGCGCCACCCCCCGCGGAGGAACCCAAGCCGCAGGGCTCGGGCCGCACGCCGGTGCTGGTGGGCTACGGAGTCGCCACGTCCTCGACCAAGCGCCGCCCCCGCAAGGGCCCGGAGGTCCCGGTCCAGGCGGCGTCGGCGGCGATCCAGACAGAGCTGAACGGACACGGGACACCCGCCCCGCCGCCTGCGGCTCCGGCCCCTACGGCTCCTTCATCCGCAACTCCTCAGGACCGTCCACTGGCGAAGCCGCCGGTGCGCAAGCTGGCGAAGGACCTGGGCGTGGACCTGGCCACGGTCACCCCCTCCGGCCCGGACGGCATCATCACGCGCGAGGACGTCCACGCGGCGGTGGCCCAGCCGAAGGCTCCGGAGGAGGCGCCCTCGCCCGCTCCGGTGATCACCCCTCCCCTCACGCCGACATACGACACGTCCCGCGAGACCCGTATCCCCGTCAAGGGCGTCCGCAAGGCGACGGCGGCGGCGATGGTCGCCTCGGCGTTCACGGCGCCGCATGTCACGGAGTTCGTCACGGTCGACGTGACCCGCACGATCAAGCTCGTCGAGGAGCTCAAGCAGGACAAGGAGATGGAGGGCCTGCGGGTCAACCCGCTCCTCCTGATCGCCAAGGCCCTGCTGGTCGCGATCAAGCGTCACCCGGAAGTGAACGCGTCCTGGGACGAGGCGGCCCAGGAGATCGTCCAGAAGCACTACGTCAACCTGGGCATCGCCGCGGCCACCCCCCGCGGCCTGATCGTCCCGAACATCAAGGACGCACAGGACAAGACGCTTCCCCAACTGGCCGAGGCACTGGGCGAGTTGGTATCGACGGCGAGGGAAGGCAAGACCTCCCCCGCCGCGATGCAGGGCGGCACAGTGACCATCACCAACGTCGGCGTCTTCGGCGTCGACACCGGCACGCCGATCCTCAACCCCGGCGAGTCCGCGATCCTCGCCGTCGGCGCGATCAAACTCCAGCCGTGGGTCCACAAGGGCAAGGTCAAGCCACGCCAGGTGACGACGCTTGCGCTCAGCTTCGATCACCGGTTGGTGGACGGTGAGTTGGGCTCGAAGGTGCTGGCCGATGTGGCGGCGATCCTTGAGCAGCCCAAGAGGCTGATTACTTGGGCGTGACAGGGTGACAGGGTGACAGCAAAGGCCCACCGCTCATTCGCGGTGGGCCTCTGTTGTGCCGGGCGGGTCAGTCCTGCTGTGCGCCCGAGGGAAGCGTGCGCAGCTGCATCGTGCTCGCCGTGCTGGTGCCGAAGGCGTAGTCCATCAGCTTGGCTGCGTCCGTGAAGCGGTAGGCGTCGTTGAGAAGTACGCCGACGACCGTCTTGCCGTCGCGGGTGCCGGCGAAGACCAGGCAGGGGCCGGCCGGGGTGTTGGTGCCGGTCTTCACGCCGGTCGCGCCGCTGTAGGAGCCCAGCAGCTTGTTGGTGTTGTACCAGGTGTACGTGCGGGTGCCGCCGGTGCTCGTCGTGGCGTACTGCACGGTCTTCGTCTTCTTCACGATGCCGGAGAACGTCGAGAAGGTCATCGCGCTGCGCGTGAGCCTGGCCAGGTCACGCGGCGACGTGTAGTTCGTGTTCTGCGTGGAGTTGCCGTCGAACGTGTCGAAGTGCGTGTTGGTGAGGTTGAGGGCCTCGGCCTTCTTGTTCATCTTGGCGATGAAGTTCTTGGTGCGGGCCGAGACCGTGGTGCCGGTGCCGAAGGTGTCCGCGAGGGCCATCGCGGCGTCGCAGCCGGACGGCAGCATCATCGCGTGCAGCAACTGGCGGATGGTGACCTTGTCGCCGGTCTTCAGGTCCGCGGTGCTCGCGCCCTTGGCGGTGACGTAGTCGCGGTAGGACTGCTTGATGGTGATCTTGCGGTCGAGGTTGAGGTCGGCGGTGCTCAGCACGACCCGGGCCGTCATGATCTTCGTCGTGCTCGCCATGGGCCGCTTGGTGTCGGCGTACTTGCTGTAGAGCGTGGAGCCCGTCGCGCTGTTGAGCATGAACGCGCCCTTGGCGCTGACCGTGGGCGCGGTCGCCGCCTGTGCGGGCGCAGTCAGGGCGCCGCCCGCCAGCAACGCGCCGGTGGTGACGACGACGGCTGCGGCTCTGCGGACTCGTGCACCCTTGATGCCGGTTATCACTATGAACGCTCCGAATGTGCGAAATGCCGGGTGGGCATCTGCCAAGTCGTGGGGGAGGCGCTCAGGAGACTCGCAAGGTGCGTCAAGGGATGCACGAGGGGCGCGAGTTGTGGGATAAGTCACTGGGCGGACACAGAAAGGGGGCGGCCGCTGTCGAGCGGCCGCCCCCTTCTCCGAAGGTGCCCGGCGTCAGCTGATGCGTGCGTAGCCGTAGTTGATGAGCTTCTTCACGTCCGTCGTGCGGTTGGCCTCCGAGGAGGCGGTGAGGACGGCGCCGACGACCGTCTCGCCGTTCTTCGTCGCGGAGAAGACGAGGCAGTACTTGGCCTCGGTGCCGGAGCCGGTCTTGATACCGAGCGTGCCGTTCCAGCCGAGCAGGGTGTTCGTGTTCTTCCAGGCTGCCATCGTGCGGGTGGAGCCGGTCTTGGTGATGGTTTTCGCCGTGTACGACTTGGACTTCACGACGCCCCGGAACATGGACGTCTTCATCGCGCTGCGGGCGAGCTTCGTCAGGTCCTTCGGCGTCGAGTAGTTCGAGCCGCGGCTTATGCCGTCGAACGAGTCGAAGTGCGTGTTCGCCATGCCCAGGGTCCTGGCCATGGTGTTCATCTTGCCGATGAAGTTCTTGGTGCGGGCCGAGACCGTCGAGCCCGAACCGAACTTGTCGGCGAGAGCCATCGCGGCGTCGCAGCCGGACGGCAGCATCATCCCGAACAGCAGCTGACGGACCGTGACCTTGTCACCGACGATCAGCCGGGCCGACGAGGCGCCGTTGGAGACGATGTAGTCGCTGTACGCCTTCTTGATCGTGACCTTGGCGTTCAGGTCCAGATTCGACTGCGAGAGCACGACCTTCGCGGTCATGATCTTCGTGGTCGAGGCGGTGAGCCGCTTGGTGTCGGGCGACTTGGAGAAGAGCGTCGCGCCGGTGGCGCCGTTCATCAGGAATCCGCCCTTGGCGGTGATGGTGGGCGTCGTCGCGGCCTGCGCCGGTGCCGCGGTGAAGGCTCCGGTGGCGAGCATCGCGCCCGCCGTGACGGCGACGGCAGCGGCTCTGCGGACACGGATGCCCTTGGTGGCAGTTATCAACTGATATACCCCGAATACGTCGAATGCCCCTGAGGAGCGGCCGAGTTGAATGGCGAAGCACGCAGGCCGCGTACGTGTGACATGTAACTAGCACAGAAGGTTGTGCGGTGTGCGGGGCGGGATCTCGGCGCGTCCGCATGCTGGAATGAGCGGCCGCATGCGTACGTGTTGTATCTAAGCTGTGGGCATGCCCTCAGCCCCGCCCGCACCCGTCAAGCAGCCACCTGCCGCCGAGCGCGTCTACGCCCACGTCAAGCAGGGCGTCCTGGAACGGCGTTACGAGGGCGGCATCCTCCTCACCGAGGGTGAACTCGCCGAGGCTGTAGGGGTTTCCCGCACTCCGGTGCGCGAGGCGCTGCTCCGCCTGGAGGTCGAGGGGCTGATCAAGCTCTACCCGAAGAAGGGTGCGCTGGTCCTGCCCGTCTCCGCGCAGGAGATCGCGGACGTGGTGGAGACCCGGTTGCTGGTCGAGGAGCACGCCGCGCGGAAGGCCGTACCGGCGAGTCCGCGGTTGATCACCCGGCTGGAGGAACTGCTCGCCGAGCAGAAGGCGCACGCCGCCGCCGGCGACCTCGCCGCGGCGGCCGTCACCGACCGCTGCTTCCACGCCGAGATCGTCCGCAGCGGCGGCAACGCGATCCTCTCCCGGCTCTACGACCAACTCCGCGACCGGCAACTGCGCATGGGCGTCGCCGTGATGCACTCCCACCCCGACCGGATCGCCAAGACCCTCGCCGAGCATGAGGAGATCCTTGAGGCGCTGCGCGCCGGGGACGCGCAGGCGGCCGTCGATGTCGTCCACCGGCACGTCGGCTGGTTCTCGCACCTCGCGCGGGGTGAGGTCCGATGAGCGCCGTCGCCCTCCCCGGCGACCCGCCCGGCGGCCGCAAGGCCATCGCCGTCTGGGGCATCGGCGTCTCCGTCTACTTCGTCGCCGTCATCTTCCGTACGTCGCTGGGGGTCGCCGGCCTCGACGCGGTCGAGCGGTTCGACGTGGGCGCCTCCGCGCTGTCCACCTTCTCGATCCTCCAGCTCCTGGTGTACGCGGGCATGCAGATACCCGTGGGCCTGCTGGTCGACCGGCTCGGCACGAAGAAGGTGCTGACCATCGGCGTGGTCCTCTTCACGGTCGGCCAACTCGGCTTCGCGTTCTCACCGTCGTACGGCATGGCCCTCGCCTCCCGGGCGCTGCTCGGCTGCGGTGACGCGATGACGTTCATCAGCGTGCTGCGGCTCGGGAGCCGCTGGTTCCCGGCGCGGCGCGGGCCGATGGTGGCACAGCTCGCCGGGCTGGCCGGCATGGCGGGCAACCTCGTCTCGACGCTGGTGCTCGCGCGGCTGCTGCACGGCGTGGGCTGGACCACGGCCTTCGCGGGAACCGCGCTAGCAGGCGTGGTCGTGCTGGTGCTGCTCCTGCTGTTCCTGAAGGACCACCCCGAGGGGCACGAGCCCGAGCCCTTCCCGCATCAGGGAGCCGCGTACGTACGACGGCAGATCGCCGCCTCGTGGCGCGAGCCGGGGACACGGCTGGGGCTGTGGGTGCACTTCACCACCCAGTTCCCGGCGATGGTGTTCCTGCTGCTGTGGGGGCTGCCGTTCCTGGTCGAGGCGCAGGGGCTGTCGCGGGCGACCGCCGGGGAACTGCTGACGCTCGTCGTGCTGTCGAACATGCTCGTGGGTCTGGTGTACGGCCAGGTCGTCGCCCGGCATCACGCGGCGCGGCTGCCGCTCGCGCTGGGGACCGTCGGTGCGACCGCGCTGATGTGGGCGGCCGTGCTGGCGTATCCCGGGGAGCACGCGCCGATGTGGCTGCTGCTGACGCTGTGCGCGGTGCTCGGAGCGTGCGGCCCCGCCTCGATGCTCGGGTTCGACTTCGCCCGGCCGGCGAATCCGCCGGAGCGGCAGGGCACGGCGTCCGGGATCACCAACATGGGCGGCTTCGTCGCCTCGATGACCACGCTGTTCGCGGTCGGGGTGCTGCTCGATGCGACCGGGGACGACTACACGGTGGCGTTCTCGTCGGTGTTCGTGCTCCAGGCGCTGGGCGTGAGCCAGATTCTGCGGTTGCGGAAGCGGGCGGCCCGGCGGGAGAGGGAGCGGCTGGTGGCGAGCCGAGTGGAGACGGTGCATGTGCCGGCGTGACGGTTCACCACAGCTGACCTTTGCGGCTGAGGTGTTGCTCTGTCATAGGGGTGTGACAACGGTGTCGTGAGGCGGGGACGGGCGTGACCTGAGGGGCTGTCGGGCCCTCATAGTCATCGAACGAACTCCGCGCCTCCGAAGGGAATTCCGTGATGAACCGCCACCTGCGCCACGCCGTCGTCGTCACCGCCGCGCTCGCCGCCGGGCTCACGATGACCGCTTGTCAGAACGGCTCCGGTAGCGACGGTTCCTCGAGCACCGGCAGCTCCCAGCACAAGTCGTCGTCCAAGAAATCCGGGACGTCCAAGGACTCGACGTCGGCCGGCGCGTCCGCGCAGAACGCGGCGGGCTCCTCCCAGCGCGGCGTGAGCGGCACGTTCAGCGGCGGCACCGTCAGCTACCTCGCCCCGGGCAAGTACACCGTCCACGTGGCCGGGAAGACCGACCAGGCGTTCTTCGTCGCCGACGACACCGCGGTCCACGGCGCGGGCGCGATCTGCGGGAGCCCGCGGTCCGAGGCCCGCCCCAGCTGCACGCTCGACCAGCTGGAGACGGCCACCAAGAAGGCGGCCGTCACCGCGGACGTGACACTCAAGAACGGCGTCGCCACCGTCGTACGCGAGCGCCACGACGTCGAGAACGGCACCGGCAAGACGGGCGTCAACGGCACCTGGTTCGGCAACGTCGGCTACCTCGCGCCGGGCAAGTTCACCGTCTCCGACATGAAGGGCGTCGAGCAGGCGTTCTTCGTCTCCGACAGCACGCGGGTGTACGGCGCCGGCACCATCTGTGGCACCCCGGGCTCCGAGGAGACGCCGCAGTGCACCCTGACCCAGCTGGAGAGCGCCGCCAAGAAGGGCGTCTCCGCCAAGGTCGAGATCAAGGACGGCATCGCCACGACGGTCACGGAGGACAGCTGAGCCGACGACCGCCCCGGCTACCGCGTGACCGTGAAGTTCCGCAGAATCGCCGCCGTCAGGTCCACATCGCCCTCGGCCTTGATCCGGTCGGCGACCGACTCCAGCGTCACGCGCCCGAAGGCCAGCCGGATGTAGGTCTCCCAGTCGAGGGTGAGGGTGGCGGCGGGGCCGAGGGCAGGGGCTGTTTCGAGGGTGCCGCGGCCCTGGATGTCGACGCGGATGGTGCGCAGGAACTCGATGGGACCGTGGACGTCGAAGACGACCGCCGAACTGCGGGGCGCGTTCGCCTTGTTCGCGACGATGTCGGGGAGAGCCTCGAGCAGGACGTCACGGGCCACGTGCGCGCCGGGCGAGTCGAGGTTGCCGGGGCGGCCGAGGGCGACGCGGAGATCCTGTTCGTGGGCCCAGACGTCGAACGCGTGATTGCGCATGGACTCTTCGAGCGTGATCTCGGTACTGAGCGCGCCGCGCACCTTCGTGCCCGGATCGCGGGACTCGTTCCGCAGCTGGCGGTTGCGGCGGATCGTGACGAGCTCCAGCTCGGAGGTCATCTCGGGCCCCGTGTGGTGGCGGCGTACGTCGACCTGCATCTCCATGTAGCGCTGGTGGTCGTTCGTGACATGAAACAGGTCGCGCGGGAGCGTGTGGATGGGGCGCGGGTCGCCGAGCATCTCGCAGTCCAGGCCGATGACATGGGAGACGACGTCACGGACCGACCAGCCGGGGCACGGTGTCCGCCGGTTCCACTCGCCCTCCACAAGGGGCTGCACCAGCTCGGATATCGCTTCGATGGAGTGGGTCCAGGCGTCGGCGTAGGGCTGGAGAGTGGGATGCAGACTCACGGAACGGGACCCCTCGGCGGTCGGTACAGGCTTGGTTGTGGCGGCGTTGCCAGTGGGAGGTGGCTGCTGTCGGCGGGTGTCTTGGAACGCTAAGTTACGCTGCTGTGAGGCACCCCGGCAGTGCTTTCGTGTGACGATCGTAGGCCGTGTGTACGGCTCGAATGCCAGGACGGTGGTAGCGTGCGCGCCTCATTGCTCCAGATCGCAGTAAACGAGGGCGAATCGATCGAATCTCGCCGACGGCGCATCGCTTCGCTGGTACGGGAGCAGGCGGGCGCCGCGGATCTCGTCGTACTGCCGGAGCTGTGGACGACGGGGGCCTTCGCGTACGAGGAGTTCGGCACCGAGGCCGAGCCGCTCGAAGGGCCGACGTACGAGGTGATGGCGAAGGCCGCGAGCGACGCCGGCGTGTGGCTGCACGCGGGCTCGATTCCGGAGCGGGACCCTGACGGGCCGCTCTACAACACGTCTCTTGTCTTCTCTCCCTCCGGTGACCTGGCCGCCTCCTACCGCAAGATCCACCGCTTCGGGTTCGACAAGGGCGAGGCGGTGCTGATGGGCGCGGGCGAGGAACTGGTGACGGTTCGCCTGCCGGAGACGACCATCGGCGTGGGCACCTGCTACGACCTCCGTTTCCCCGAACTCTTCCGCGGTCTCGTCGACGCCGGTGCCGAGACCTTCGTCGTCCCGGCGGGCTGGCCGGAGCGGCGCCGGGCGCACTGGACGCTGCTGGCTCAGGCGCGGGCGGTGGAGAACCAGGCGTTCGTGCTCGCCTGTGGAACGGCCGGGACCCACGCCGGGGTTCCGCAGGCCGGTCACTCGATCGTGGTCGATCCGTGGGGGGAGGTCCTCGCGGAGGCGGGTGCCGGGGAGCAGGTCCTCACGGTGGAGTTCGATCCCGGGAAGGTCTCGGTGACGCGGGACCAGTTCCCGGCGCTCAAGGATCGCGTACTGGGGCTGGCGCCGCCGCGCAGGTGAAGCCGTAGACCTGCCGTCACTGCTCCAGCAGCTGTTCCGTCCAGATCACCTTCCCGCCCCCCGAATACCGCGTCCCCCACCGCTCCGCGAACTGCGCCACCAGGAACAGCCCCCTTCCGCCCTCGTCCGTGGTGGCCGCGCGGCGCAGATGTGGGGCGGTGCTGCTGGCGTCGGAGACCTCGCAGATCAGGGTGCGGTCGCGAATGAGGCGGACGTGGATGGGGGCGGTGGCGTGACGGAGGGCGTTGGTGACGAGTTCGCTGAGGATCAGTTCGGTGGTGAAGGCCTCGTCCGACAGGCCCCAGGCTTCAAGGGTCCGGGTGGCCGCCGCCCGGACCCTGCCCACCGCTGAGGGGTCGGGCGGTACGTCCCAGGACGCCGTGCGGTCGGCGGCGAGTCTGTGGGTGCGGGCGACGACCAGGGCGATGTCGTCGCGCTGCCGGTCGGGCCGCAGGGCGTCGAGGGTGGCGTCGCAGGTCTCCTCCGGGGTGCGGCCGGGGCCGGTGAGGGCGCGGCGGAGCAGTTCCAGGCCCTCGTCGATGTCGCGGCGCTGGTCCTCCACCAGGCCGTCGGTGTAGAGCACGAGGCCGCTGCCCTCGGGCAGCTGCAGCGTCGTCACCTCGAACGGGAGCCCGCCGCCCAGGCCCAGCGGAGGGCCGCCGGGGACGGTGACGAACTCCGCCTCGCCACTCGGGCGGACGAGCGCCGGTTCGAGGTGGCCCGCGCGGGAGATGGTGCAGGCGCCGGACGCGGGGTCGTAGACGGCGTACAGGCAGGTCGCCCCGGTGACCGGTGCGCTCTCGTCCTCGCCGCCGTTGCCGTCCCCTTCCTCGTCCTGGTCGATGCGTGCCACCAACTCGTCCATGTGCCATAGGAGTTCGTCGGGCGGGAGGTCCAGGGTCGAGAAGTTGTGGACGGCGGTCCGCAGCCGGCCCATCGTGGCCGCCGCGTGCAGGCCGTGCCCCACCACGTCGCCCACGACCAGCGCCACCCGCGCGCCCGGCAGCGGGATGACGTCGAACCAGTCGCCGCCGACCCCGCCCTGCGCGGCCTGCGCGGGCAGATAGCGGTAGGCCACGTCCAGGGCGCTCTGGTCGGGCAGGGCCCGCGGCAGCAGGCTGCGCTGCAGGGTGACGGCCATGTCGTGCTCGCGGGTGTAGCGGCGGGCGTTGTCGATGCTGACGGCGGCGCGGGCGACGAGTTCCTCGGCGAGGGAGATGTCGTCCCGCTCGAAGGGTTCCTGCTGGTCGCCGCGCCAGAAGGTGGCCACGCCCATGATGACGCCGCGGGCCCGCAGTGGCACCGCGAGCATGGAGTGGATGCCGAACGCGACGATTGCCCGGGCCCGTTCGGGGTCCTGCACCTGCCAGCCGGAGAACGTGGTCAGGTCCTCCTCGAGCACCGGCTCACCGGCGAGGAACCCGGCGGCCTGCGGGCTGGTCGCCGCGAAGTGGATCAGTTTGCCGGGCACGTAGAGCGGGCTGCCCTCCTTCACGCCCTGGAACGCGACGCGCCGCATGTCGGTGATGCCCGCCTTCGGCTCCCCGCCCCGCAGCACGGGATCGGCGACGTCGACGGTGACGTAGTCGGCGAACCGAGGGACCGCGAAGTCGGCCAGCTCCTGCGAGGTGCGGGTCACGTCGAGGCTGGTGCCGATCTCCAGTCCGGCGTCGTACAGCAGCCGCAGCCGCTGCTGCGCCACCTCCGCCCGGCCGGTGAGGGCCTGCAGCTCGGTGGTGTCGCGCAGGGTGGCGACGCTGCCGGGCGGGCCGCCGTCCCGCGCGGTGGACCGCCGGCTGACCGCCAGCAGCCGGCCCCCCGACAGATGGACCTCGTCGGTGGCGTCCCGGCCGGAGGCCAGCAGCCGGGCCAGGTCGCGGTCGATGCCCAGGTCCTGGATGAGCCGGCCCTCCGCGTCCGGCCCCAGCCCGAGCAGCCGCCGCGCCTCGTCGTTGGCCAGCGCCAGCCGCCCGTCCTCGTCCATGATCAGCACGCCTTCCCGTACGGAGTGCAGGACCGCGTCGTGATGCTCGTACATCCGGGTCATCTCGGTGGGTCCAAGGCCGTGCGTCTGGTGCCGCAGCCGCCTGCTGACCAGGGCGGTCCCGCCGGTGGCGACGGCGAGGGCGACCGCGGCCGAGGCGAACAGCACGGGCAGCTGGTGCTCGACCACCCCGCCCACGCTGGCCAGCGTCACACCGGCGGCGACCAGGCCGACGACCTTGCCGTCGGCGTCCTCCACGGGGACGACGGCACGGACGGAGGGGCCCAGCGTGCCGGTGTAGGTCTCCCGTACGACTCCGCCCGCCGCGGCCGGGGCGATGTGGCCGATGTAGTGCTTGCCGATCTGCTCGGGGTTGGGGTGGGTGTAGCGGATCCCCTCCGGGGTCATCACCACGATGAAGTCCACGTCGGACGCCTTGCGTGCCGCCTCCGCCCGCGGCTGGAGCACCGCGGACGGGTCCGGCGCCTCCAGGGCCGCCACGATCCCGGGCGCGTTCGCGAACGTCTCGGCCACGGCGAGGGAACGGTTGCGGGCCTCGCGCTCGCTGTCGCCGCGCACCTGCAGCACGACGGCGATCACGGCGGCGACCACGAGCAGCACGACGATCGCCGCCTGCAGGACGAAGACCTGCCGGGCGACGGTACGGACGCCCAGCGCCCGGCGCACGCGACCGATAAATTCGGCCATGCCTCTTTTGTCTCACACTGCGCGCCGACAGGGACACCGAAGCGCTCCGCGGGGGTGCCGAGGCTGGCCGTCGAGCGTCTGCGGGTCCGTCGTGGCTGGTCGCGCCCACGCGGCGGAGCCGCAAATCGATACAGCCCCGCGCCCCTTTGGAGCACTGCAGGGCCGTTCAGTCTGCCTCCCGCTCCTTCTCCGCCAGATGGATCACGCACACCGTCACCGCGATCAGCAGCGCCGGATCCGCGTCGCCGCGTACGACGTCGACGCCGTAGGTGTCCCGGATGTGCAGCCACCGCCGGGAGATCACGGCGAGGAGCTCACCGTCGTACTCGACGGCGAACTCACGGTCGAGGATCTTGCCGCTGACGTCGAGCTCGGTGCCGTCGACGAGGGACACCCGGTAGTGGTTGCGCAGCAGGGACATGCGCTTGCGCTTGATGCGGGCCAGGGGGTCGCCGTCGCGCTCGATCACCATCGTGTCCCGCAGGGCGAGCATCTTCTGGTGGATGTCGATGAGGACGCGCCCCTGGGTGTCCTTCAGCTCGAAGGTGTCCCGCAGCCGCATCGCCTTGCCGTCGACGAGGTACACCTTGTTGCCGCTGTCGTCCTCGATCCAGTAGTCGTCACCGAAGCCGAGGAGCCTGTCGCGTACGAGGAATCTCATGACATCAGGACTTCCACGCCACCGGCCCCGAAACGCCGTCGGTAGGCCGACGGGCTGAGCCCGGTCTCGCGCCGCAGCCGCGCCCGCAGATTGGCGGCGGTGCCCAGGCCGCTGCGCGCGGCGACCACGTCGAGCCGTTCCTCCCCGCGCTCGATCATCCGGCAGGCCAGCGCGACCCGCTCCCCGGTCAGCCAGGCCAGCGGGGTCGTCCCCAGCTGGGCTCGGAAGCGGCGGTGCAGGGTGGCCGGGCTGACCGCCGCCCGCGCCGCGAGGTCCGCCACCGTCAGCGGCTCGCCCAGCCGCGCCTGCGCCCATGCCAGCAGGGGCCCCAGCGACTCGTCGGGCACGTCCGGCAGCGGCCGCTCCACGAACTGCTTCTGCCCGCCGTCCCGGTGCGCGGCGAACACCAGCCGCCGGGACACGGCATTGGCGATGTCGGCGCCATGGTCACGCCGTACGACATGCAGGCACAGGTCGAGCGCGGCGGCGCTGCCCGCGGCGGTGAGGATGTCGCCGTCGTCGACGAAGAGCACGTCCGGCTCCAGCAGCACCCGCGGGTGCAGCTCCCGGAAGGTGTCGGCCCAGCGCCAGTGGGTGGTGGCCCGGCGTCCGTCGAGCAGTCCGGCCTCGGCGAGCGCGAAGCTTCCGGTGCACAGGCTCATGATCCTGGCCCCGCGCGCGTGGGTGCGGCGGATGGCGTCGAGGACGGCGGTGCCGCGCGGTACGACGTTGTCGGGGCGGCCGGGGACGACGAGGGTGCCGGCCGTGTCGACGGCCTCGATGCCGGGGACGCCGGTGAGGGTGAAGAAGCCGTGGTTCATCCGGACTTCAGGGGTGGGCGTGCACAATGTGACATGGTACAGAGCCCCAGGAAGGCCCAGCTCGGGCCGTGGCAGCCCGAACAGCTCGGTGGCGACGCCGACTTCGAAGGGGTTGGTGCCCTCGTCGACGATCACGGCGACGCGATGCGGTTGCCGTCTCGGGGGCTGAGAGGATCCTTGCGCCATGTGCGATTCCTAGCACTCGCACGCGCTCCCGGCCACCCGCACGATGGGCGCATGGAACCCATCTCGCTGGAAAAGGCCCTCTCCTCCTTCACGGAAACGTGGAGCCCCCGCATCGTGACGGCCGTCAACGACTACGACGTCCGCGTGGCCAAGGTCGACGGCGACCACGTCTGGCACGTCCACGACCACACCGACGAGTTCTTCCTGGTCCTGGACGGCGAGCTGCACATCTCGCTGCGGGAGGCACCGGGCGAACGCACGGTCGTCCTGCCCAAGGGCTCCGTCTTCACGGTCCCCCGCGGCACGGAACACAAGCCGTACGCCCCCGCCCCCGCCGCCATCCTGGTCTTCGAACCCACCGGCACCCTCACCGTGGGCGACCGCCACGACGAGGTGCCGGACCATGTGGACGCCACGACGGGGCATGCCCTGACCTGACGTCAGCGGCCGTATCCGTCGTGGTAGTGGTGCCGTTCCTCTTCGATGACCGGCGTCGAGGAGCGCACCTCGACCCGCCGGCGCCGCGCGATGCTGCTGAACGTCGTCACTCCGATCAGCCCGACGATCATCAGGATGACGCCGACCAGGTCGAGGTTGACCCCCTCCATGTGCCAGTCGGTCGCGAAGGTGAGGATGGCTCCCGCGGCGATGAGGATGATGCATCCGCCGAGGCCCATGAGCTGTCGCCTCCCTGTCCGGTCCGGTCGTTCCGGTCTTCCGGTCGGAGGCGGGTACCCGCCGGTGCGTCAGTTACCCCTTAAGGAACGACACCAACTACCCCTCGAGGAACGCCACCAACGCGTTCGTCAGCAGATGCGGATCGTCCACCCCGCACAACTCCCGCGCACTGTGCATCGACAGGATCGCCACGCCGATGTCGACGGTCTTGATGCCGTGCCGGGCCGCGGTGATCGGGCCGATGGTCGTGCCGCAGGGCATGGAGTTGTTGGAGACGAAGGCCTGGAAGGGCACGTTCGCCTTCTCGCAGGCGGCAGCCCACACCGCGCGGCCCGAACCGTCCGTCGCATAGCGGTTGTTGACGTTCACCTTCAGGATCGGCCCGCCGTTGATGCGCGGGTGGTGCGTCGGGTCGTGCCGCTCCGCGTAGTTGGGGTGGACGGCGTGGCCCGTGTCGGAGGAGAGACAGATGGTGCCCGCGAAGGCGCGCGCCTTGTCCTCGTACGATCCACCGCGCGCGAACACCGAACGCTCCAGCACGCTGCCGAGCAGCGGCCCGTCCGCGCCCGTGTCGCTCTGCGAGCCGTTCTCCTCGTGGTCGAAGGCGGCCAGCACCGGGATGTACGGCAGCCCCGCACCGCTGGTCGCCACCGCGGCCAGCGCCGCCGTGGCCGCGTGCACGGAGAGCAGGTTGTCCATGCGGGGGCCCGCGACCAGCTCCTTGTCGCGGCCCAGGTAGGCGGGTGGTTCCACGGAGTGGACCATCAGGTCCCAGCCGGTGACCTCGCCCGCGGCCAGGTTGTTCTCCGACTCCAGGAACGCGATCAGGTCGCCGTCCCGCACGGTGTCGCCCAGGCCCCAGACCGGCTGGAGATGGCGCTGCTTGTCGAGCTTGAGCCCCTCGGAGGAGACCGAGCGGTCGAGGTGGATCGCGAGCTGGGGGACGCGCAGGAGCGGGCGGTCGACGTTCACCAGGCGCGTCGAGCCGTCCCTGAGCGTCAGCCGGCCCGCCAGCCCCAGGTCGCGGTCCAGCCAGGAGTTCATCAGCGGGCCGCCGTAGATCTCGACCGCCACCTGCCGCCAGCCGTGCGCCCCGGCGTCCGGCAGCGGCTTGACCCGCAGGTTCGGCGAGTCGGTGTGCGCGCCGACGATCCGGTACGGCGTGTGCGCCACGGCGCTCTCGGGGACGTACCAGGCGATGATCGCGCCACCGCGCAGCACGTACTTGCCGCCGCTCGACCCGTCCCAGGCGTCCGTCTCCGCGACCTGCTTGAAGCCGGCCTTCTCCAGCCGCTCGGCGGTGTTCGCCACGGCGTGGTACGGCGTCGGGCTCGCCGCCAGGAAGGTCATGAGGTCGTCGGTGTGGCCGCGGTCGAAGCGGTGGGGTGCGCTCATGGGGTTCACCTTAACGACGTACGAGGGTTCCTTGACGGCGTACGAGGGCCCGTTCCCCAGCAGGGGGAACGGGCCCTCGCACAAGCGGGTCAGAGCCTTCAGAAAGCGGCCTCGTCCAGCTCCATCAGGTCCAGGTCGACGCCCTCGGCGAGCTTGCGCGCACCGGTGACGCCGGGCAGGACGTTGGCCGCGAAGAACTTCGCCGCCGCGATCTTGCCGGTGTAGAAGGCCTTGTCCTTGGCGGACGCGTTCGGCAGCTTCTCGGCGGCGATCGCGGCGCCCTTGAGGAGCAGGTAGCCGACGACGACGTCACCGGAGGCCATCAGCAGGCGGGTGGTGTTCAGGCCCACCTTGTAGATGTTCTTGACGTCCTTCTCGGTGGCCGCGAGGTCGGTCAGCATGAGGCCGACGATGGCCTCCAGCTCGACGGCGGCCTTGGCCAGGTGCTCGCGGGCGCCCGCCAGCTCCTCGCCGCCGGTGCCGACGGCCAGGAACTTCTTGATGTCCTCGGCGAGGGAGTTCAGCGCGGCGCCCTGGTTGCGGACGATCTTCCGGAAGAAGAAGTCCTGGCCCTGGATCGCGGTCGTGCCCTCGTACAGGGTGTCGATCTTGGCGTCGCGGATGTACTGCTCGATCGGGTACTCCTGCAGGAAGCCGGAGCCGCCGAAGGTCTGCAGCGACTGGGCGAGCTGCTCGTAGCCCTTCTCGGAGCCGTAGCCCTTGACGATCGGCAGGAGCAGGTCGTTCAGCGCGTGCTCGGTCTTCGCGTCCTCGCCGGCGGCCTCCTTGACGGCGATCGCGTCCTGGATCGAGGCCGTGTAGAGGACGAGGGCGCGCATGCCCTCCGCGTACGCCTTCTGCGTCATCAGCGAGCGGCGCACATCGGGGTGGTGGGTGACGGTGACCTTGGGCGCCGTCTTGTCCATGAAGTTCGCCAGGTCCGGGCCCTGGACGCGCTCCTTGGCGTACTCGAGGGCGTTCAGGTAGCCGGTCGACAGCGTGGAGATCGCCTTCGTGCCGACCATCATGCGGGCGAACTCGATGATCCGGAACATCTGGCGGATGCCGTCGTGCTTGTCGCCGATCAGCCAGCCCTTGGCGGGGTGCTGGTCACCGAAGGTCATCTCGCAGGTGTTGGAGGCCTTCAGGCCCATCTTGTGCTCGACGTTGGTGGCGTAGACGCCGTTGCGCTCGCCCAGCTCGCCGGTCTCGAAGTCGAAGAGGTACTTCGGGACGAGGAAGAGGGACAGGCCCTTGGTGCCGGGACCGGCACCCTCGGGACGCGCCAGCACGTAGTGAAGGATGTTCTCCTCCATGTCGTGCTCACCGGAGGTGATGAAGCGCTTCACGCCCTCGATGTGCCAGGAGCCGTCCTCCTGCTGGATCGCCTTGGTACGCCCGGCGCCGACGTCCGAACCCGCGTCGGGCTCGGTCAGCACCATGGTGGAGCCCCAGGTCCGCTCGACCGCGATCTGAGCGATCTTCTTCTGGACGTCGTTGCCCTCGTCGAAGAGGATCCCGGCGAAGGCCGGACCGGAGGAGTACATCCACACGGCCGGGTTGGCGCCCAGGATCAGCTCCGCGTACGACCAGATCAGCGACGGGGGAGCAGTGGTGCCGCCGATCTCCTCGGGCAGGCCGAGCCGCCAGTACTCGGAGTCCATGAACGCCTTGTAGCTCTTCTTGAAGGACGCGGGGACCGGCGCGGTGTGGGTCTCCGGGTCGAAGACCGGGGGGTTGCGGTCGGCGTCCGCGAAGGACTCCGCCAGGTCGTTCTCCGCGAGGCGGGTCATCTCGTCGAGGATGGATTTCGCGGTCTCGGCGTCCATCTCCTCGAACGGGCCCGTGCCGTACAGCTTGTCGCGCCCGAGTACTTCGAAGAGGTTGAACTCGATGTCGCGCAGATTCGACTTGTAGTGCCCCATGGCGACTGGCTCCGTTGAGAGATCGGCGAGGCACTGGATCCTCGCGCCCGTTCACATACCAACAAGTAGCTACGATGATGCTACCCGTCGGTAATAAGACGCAACCCCGATCCGGTCATCTGTGACAGGTCACACCGGAACCGTCAGAGTCGCCGTGTATCCCTCCGCCACGCTGCCCTCGACCGCCGCCATCTGCTGGTCGTAGCCGTCGCTGAAGATGTTGTCCGACTCCAGGGAGATCTGGCTGAGCTCCTGCACACTCTGGCTGTAACCGTCCGTCGCGTACACCGTGTCGCAGACGTCCTTCGGGAACGCGAGCTGCGAGGTGTTCGTGATGGAGGTGGCGGCCGTGGCGTCCTCCAGGCTGCCGTAGACCTCGAAGTGGATGTGCGGCCAGCGGCCCGTGTAGCAGCCCGGGAAGATGCTCTTGAAGGTGACCTGGCCCTTGTCGTCGGTCTCCTGGACGCCGCGCAGATAGTTCTCCTCGGTGACGCCGTCCGAGTACAGGGAGTACCTGCCCTCCCGGTCGCAGTGCCAGAGGTAGACGGCGACGCCCTCCTTCGGCGTCCCGCAGCCGGAGGCCGCGTCCACCACGGTGAGCGTGATGGTCAGGGGCACGCCCTCGGCGGTGCCGCCCGCCGAGTCGCCGAAGCTCTTGGTGATGTCGCTGCGGACGACGCCGCTCTCCTTGAGGACGTTCACGCCGTTGGAGCCGTCGCCGGGGTAGGGGCCGGCGGTCTCGCTCGGGATGGTCGCGCACTCGGACGCCTCGCCGGTGGAGCCGGAAGCGGCGGACGAGGACGAGGACGAAGAGGGGGGCGAGGACGAGGACGAGGAGGCCGCGGAGGTGTCGTCCTCGGTGGAGCACCCCACCAGCGGTATCAGGCTCGCCCCCGCCATCAGCCGGATCATGCGGCGGCGGGCGAGGACGGGAAGGTCGTAGGAGAGCCCTCTGTCGTGCTCGTGGACCTCGTCGTCGTGGTGTCGGTGCATGGCTGTCCCCTCGCTGATGTCGTGCCGTTTTCCAGTGCTCCCCACGGCACGACCGACGCTATGAGCGCAGGCTGTCGGAAACCAATTCGGTGGCTGTCAAGTCGCTGTCGGTTTGCCAGGGCACCCGTACCGGCCCGCCCGCCCCGCCGCTCTCGGTACGCTTGCGCCCATGTACGGCTACGACCAGAACGCCGGTGCCCAGCAGGGCTACGTCCCGCCGCAGCAGCCCATGCCCGGCGGGTACGGCCAGCAGCCGCCGCTGTACCCCGAGCCGTCCCCGCCCTCGCTCGCGGACGCGGTGCGTGCCTTCACCACCGGGCAGATGTCCGCGGAGGACTTCCAGCAGGTCTTCGCGACGTCGAAGGTCTACTGCCCGCGCGGTGACAACCCCGGCTTCCTCGCCCTGCACAACACCCAGCAGCCGGTGATCCCCATGTTCACCTCGCTCAAGGAGCTGCGCCGGTACGCGGGCAAGGAGTCCAAGTACTTCGTGATCACCGGCGCCGAGGTGATCGACCTGCTGCCGACCGGCTACGGCTTCGTCCTGGACATGGAGGGCGAGCACCGGATGGTGTTCGACGCGAAGGCGGTCGAGCAGATGGTGGAGTTCGCGATGCGGCGGATGTACGGCTAGGACAGGCCCTGGACGCCGCCCGTCGGCCGGAAACCCCCGTCGCGAAATCTCCACTCGATTGTCACAGCCATGCCATAGAGTGATCCCCGGCAGCCGCGCCCCGCACGTCACCGCTTCCGGCGGTTCGCGTCCGGGTGCCGCGCGGCGCTCTCAGCTCCCGGCGACCCCGGGATTCCTTGTGGGGGTTTCATCACTGTGCGCATGCGCAGCACCTCGGCCGCGACGGCGTTCGCGGTCCTCTTCAGCTCGGTGGCGCTGAGCGTCGCCGCGGCGGGTTCCGCCTCGGCCGCGTCGGCCGTCCTCACCCAGCCCGTCGGCCTGGTCGCGGACGGCGCGCTGCAGCGCGTCTTCGTCGCGGACCAGGACAACGGACGGATCCTGGCCACCGACTACAGCGGCACCCTGGTCGACGTGAACGTCGGCTTCGGCCGCCCCAGCGATCTCGCGCTCTCGGACGACGGTCTCACCCTGTACGCGGCCCTGCCGACAACGCACGAGATCGTGGCCGTCGACGCGGCCACCCTGGAGGTCAGGACCCGCTACGACCTCGGCGCAGGCGTCGACCCGCGTGAGACCGCCTTCGCGGGCGGGCGGCTGTGGTTCTCGTACCGGACGACGGACGAGAGCGGCTTCCACGGCAACCTGGGCGTCATCGACCCCGCCGCCGACCCGGCCGCCGCGGTGGCCCTCGGACAGCTCCCGGAGGGTGTCGCCCCGTACTACAACGCGGCCGTCCTCGACGCGGACCCGTCCTCGCCCGGTCTGCTCTCCTTCCACGACAGCGGCGACCGCTCGGGCGCGATCAACCTCCTCGACGTCTCCGGCACCACCCCGCAGGTGGTCGCCAAGACGGACAGCGACCGCTGGACCCTGGACATCGACCTCGTGCCCGGCACCTCCCAGGTGCTGTGGAACGGTTCCCGGAAGCTGAACTACGCCGACGGCACCTTCACGGAGGTCGCGGGCCTCACCGAGACCGGCTGGCACGGCGACGTCTCGCCGGGCGGCCTGATCGCCCAGGCCTACGACCGCCATGTGAACGTCTACAAGGCGGGCTCCGCCACGCCGGTGCGCCGCTTCGACGCCGGGACCTCCAGCATGGGCGAGGTGGCCTGGGCGCCCGACTCCTCCCGGGTGTTCGCCCTGGCCGGCAACTCGGACAACACCTACACCCTGAAAGCGTTCACGGGCCCGGCGCTCAGCGTGCCGACCCTCACGGTCAACGCGCCCGCGTCCGCGACCCGCGCCAAGCAGCTCACAGTCACCGGCAAGCTCACGGCGAACGTGCCGTTCACGGTGGGCACGAAGCTCGCGGTCACGCGCACCGACCTGGAGAGCCCCAACGGCAAGGCGCTGCCGACCGTCACGGTGAAGGCGGACGGCACGTACTCCTTCACGAACTCGCCCCCGGTCGGCGGCAAGGTCACGTACAAGGTCTCCTACGCGGGCGACGCCACGCACACCGCGGTCAGCGCCTCCGACACGGTCGACGTCTCCCGCGCCTCGACCGCGCTGAGCCTGAACAACAACGGCAAGACGTACAACTACGGCACCGACGTCAAGTTCACCGCGCACCTCGGTACGACGTACAAGAACCGCTCGGTCGAGATCTGGGCCAACCCGTTCGGCGGCGACCGGCCCGACAAGCGGATCAAGGTCGGGCAGGTCGACTCCCGGGGCAACATCTCCGCCTGGGTGGACATGACCCGGGACACCACCGTCAGGGCGGTCTTCAAGGGCGACGCCCGCTACAAGCCGAAGACGGTGAAGGTCACGGCGTGGGCCCGCGTCAAGGTCTCCACCGCCGTCTCCAAGCACTACAAGACGGCGAAGATCGGCTCGACGTCGTACTCCTGGTTCCACAAGAACACCGACCCGCTGCTCACCACCACGATGAGCTACTACCCGGGCCGTCAGCAGCGCTTCGACCTCCAGGTGTACTACCAGGGCTCGTGGTACTCGGCGGAGTCGCAGTACTTCCCGATCGGTACGAACGGGAAGTCGGCCATCACGCTCGAGGCACCCGGTGAGTCGGGCATCCGGGCGCGGATGCGGTCGGTGTACGTCAACGGCTCGTCCGGCGACACCGTGAACTCGACGACGTACGGGGCCTGGAAGTACCTGTACTTCAGCAACTGACGCGGGCTGCGACCCGCACGGCGAAGCCCGGAGGGAATGTCCTCCGGGCTTTCGGCGTTCCGGGTGGCAGGAAGTTCAATACTCAACTAAACTGGCCGCACAAGGAGGTACCGACATGCCTGCAGTGACCGTCGAGAACCCGCTGACCCTGCCCCGCGTGGCCGCCCCGGCCGACGCCGTGGCACGTCCCGTGCTCACTGTCACGACCGCGCCGAGCGGTTTCGAGGGCGAGGGCTTCCCGGTGCGCCGGGCGTTCGCCGGGATCAACTACCGCCACCTCGACCCGTTCATCATGATGGACCAGATGGGCGAGGTGGATTACGCGCCGGGCGAGCCCAAGGGCACCCCCTGGCACCCCCACCGCGGCTTCGAAACCGTCACCTACATCATCGACGGGATCTTCGACCACCACGACTCCAACGGCGGTGGCGGCACCATCACCAACGGCGACACCCAGTGGATGACCGCGGGCGCGGGCCTGCTGCACATCGAGGCCCCGCCGGAGCACCTGGTGATGTCCGGCGGTCTCTTCCACGGCCTCCAGCTGTGGGTGAACCTCCCGGCCAAGGACAAGATGATGCCCCCGCGCTACCAGGACATCCGCGGCGGCAACGTCCAGCTGCTCACCACCCCCGACGGCGGCGCGCTGCTCCGCGTCATCGCCGGTGAGCTGGACGGCCACGCCGGTCCCGGCATCACGCACACGCCGATCACGATGATCCACGCGACGCTGGCGCCGGGTGCGGAGATCACCCTGCCCTGGCGCGAGGACTTCAATGGGCTGGCGTACGTGCTGGCGGGCAAGGGCGCGGTGGGCGCCGAGCGCCGCCCGGTCCAGCTGGGCCAGACCGCCGTCTTCGGCGCCGGCGGTTCGCTGACCGTCCGCGCGGACGAGAAGCAGGACTCCCACACGCCGGACCTGGAGGTCGTCCTCCTGGGCGGGCAGCCGATCCGTGAGCCCATGGCCCACTACGGCCCCTTCGTGATGAACACCCGCGAAGAACTCCAGCAGGCGTTCGAGGACTTCCAGAAGGGCCGGCTCGGGACCATCCCGGCCGTGCACGGCATGAGCGCAGAGGGCCCTGACGTCTGACCGAACAGGCCCCGGCGCCTGACGCTCCGTCACCCGGGCGGGCTGTCCGCACAGGACAGTCCGCCCGGTGCGTGATCCGCTGGACGCGTGCAGTTGCTCCCCGACCCCGTGCGCCGGCTCGCGGCCTGGTGTGCCGTGGTGCTGCTGGTCGCCGGGGTGGTCTATGTCGGGATCAGGCTGGCCGTGGAGTTCCGCACGGCCGTCGTGCCGGTGCTGCTCGCTCTGCTCGGGACCGCGCTGCTCGGGCCGATGCACCGGCGGCTGGTGAAGGCGCGGGTCAACCGGTCCATCGCCGCCGCGGTGACCTGCGTGGCGGTCGTGGCCGTCGTCGGCGGGGCCGTGTACATCGTGGTCGCCGCGCTCATCGACACCGGGGACCAGATCGTCGCCTCGCTGAAGCAGGCGGCCGAGTCGCTCGCCGAGCACTTCGGGGCGGCCGGGACCTCGCTGGACGACCTCGCGTCCAACGCGCGGGAACTGCTCACCAAGTTCGGCGGGACCGCCGCGTCCGGGGTGATCAGCGGGGTCAGCGTCGTGGGCGAGGCGATCGCCATGGCCGTATTGGCGCTGCTGCTCGTCTTCTTCTTCCTGCGGGACTCCGACAAGGCCGCCGGCACGCTGCGCGCCATCGTGCCCCGCGATGCCGCCGACACCACCGAGGCCATGGCGCGGCGGGCCTTCGAGGCGGTCGAGGGGTTCATGCGCGGGACGACCTTCATCGCGCTGATCGACGCCCTGTGCATCACGGTCGGACTGCTGGTCCTGGACGTGCCGGGGGCGGTAGGGCTGGGCGCGCTCGTCTTCGTCGGCGCCTACATTCCCTACCTCGGCGCCTTCCTCTCCGGTGCCGTCGCTGTGCTGGTCGCGCTGGCCGACCGCGGGTTCGTGATCGCGCTGTGGGCGCTGGGTGTGGTCCTCGCCGTGCAGGTGCTGGAGGGGCATGTCCTCCAGCCGGTGATCCAGAGCCGGACCGTGCAGATGCATCCGGCGCTGGTGATGGTGATGATCACCGCGGGAGCGTCCGTGGCCGGCGTCCTCGGGATGCTGCTGGCGGTGCCGCTGACCGCGGCGGCCTTCGGGGTCGTACAGGAACTGCGGACGCGGTACGGGAGTGCCGAGCCGTCGGATGCGTAGGGGCCGGTGCTACTCCGCCGCGCCCTGCTCCTCGTACAGCTCGAACCAGATGCTCTTGCCCTCGCCGCGCGGGTCCACGCCCCACGCGTTCGCCAGCAGCTCGATGAGCATCAACCCGCGTCCGGAGGAAGCCAGTTCGCCGGGGCGGCGTTTGTGGGGGAGGTCGTCGCTGGTGTCGGTGACCTCGACATGGAGGCGGCGGATGCCGGCCTCGCCGGTGATCTGGGCGAGGAGGAGGGCGTCGGCGTCGGTGTGGACGAGGACGTTGGTGAGCATCTCGGACAGCAGCAGGACGGCCGAGTCGACCTGGTCGGGGGAGGCCCAGTCGTGGAGGAGTTCGCGGAGTTGCTGGCGGGCGGTGGCGACCCGCTCGGGCTCCGCCTGGGCCACCGAGAGCATCGTGCGCCGTACCGCGGGACGTTCGACGACCGCCGAGTCCTCGCAGCCGCAGCCCTCCCCCTGACGGCACAGCAGCAGCACCGCTATGTCGTCCTCGCGGCGGTCGGCCAGCGGGCCCGTGGTGTGGTGGGAGGAAGGGCCGTGCACCGCCTGGACCAGGGAGTCGGCGAGTTCCTCCAGGTCGCCCTTGTGCTCTTCCAGGATGGCGCGGATCCGCAGCCAGCCGGTCTCCAGGTCGTGCCCGCCGGTCTCGATCAGACCGTCCGTGCAGATCATCATGGTCTCGCCGGGTTCCAGGGTGAACCGGGTCGTCGGGTAGTCGGCGTCCGGGTCGATGCCGAGCGGCAGGCCGCCCGCCGTGGGCCGCGCCATGACCGTGCCGTCCGACATCCGGATCGCCGGGTCGGGATGCCCGGCGCGGGCGATGTCCAGGGTCCCGGTCACGGGGTCGGCCTCGGCGTACAGGCAGGTCGCGAAGCGCAGGTCGTCGCCGTCCGAGGTGATGCCGTGCAGAAAGCGGGAGGCGCGGGAGAGCACCGCGTCCGGGCGGTGGCCCTCGGAGGCGTACGCCCTGAGCGCTATCCGGAGCTGCCCCATCAGGCCCGCGGCCCGCACGTCATGGCCCTGGACGTCGCCGATGACGAACGCGAACCGGCCGGAGGGCAGCGGGATCATGTCGTACCAGTCGCCGCCCACCTGGAGGCCGCCGCCGGTCGGCACATAGCGTGCGGCGACGCTCATGCCCGGTATCTCGGGGCCGAGGGTCGGCAGCATCGAGCGCTGGAGGCCGTCCGTCAGCTCACGCTCCGACTCGGCGAGCCCGGCCCGGGACAGGGCTTGCGCGAGCATGCGGGCCACCGTCGTCAGCACGGACCGCTCGTCCGGTGTGAACGCGACGGGGTAGGCGAAGGCCGCCATCCAGGCGCCCATCGTCCGCCCGGCCACGGTCAGCGGCAGGAACGCCCACGACTGACGGCCGAAGTTCTGGGCCAGCGGCCAGGTGACCGGGTAGCGGGACTTGTACTCCTCGGGCGTGGACAGATAGACGGCCCGGCCGGTGCGGACCACCTCCGCCGCCGGATAGTCGGTGTCCAGCGCCATGTGCGAGAAGGGGTTCTCGTCGCCCGGCTGGTGACCGTGGTGGCCGATGATCGTCAGCCGGTCCCCCTCCACGCCGAACACGGCGAGGCCGTCCGGTGAGAACCCCGGCATCGACAGCCCGGCCGCGACCCGCAGCACCTCCGCCGTCGACCGCGCCTCGGCCAGCGCCCGGCCCGCGTCCAGCAGGAACGCCTCCCGGGAGCGCCGCCAGTCCCCGGTCACCGCACGCCCCGCGGTGGTGCCCGGCGAGGGGTCGGTGACCTCCTGGAGGGAGCCGGTCACCTCGTACGAACGCTTCTCGCGGTCGAAGGAGGCGTGGAAGCGGCTGCGGCCGACGCGGATGATCTGGCCCCGCTCGTCCATGATCCGCACCCGCACCTCACCGAGCGTGCCCTCGGAGACGGCGAGCTGGATCACTCCGCTGATCTCGTTCCAGTCCACCGGGTGCAGGCGGGCACGCACCTGGGCCTGGCTGAGGGTGCACCGCTCAGCGGGCAGCCCGAGCAGCCGTGCCGTCTCCGCGTCGACTGTGACCAGCCTTGTGGCGGTGTTCCAGTGCCACAGTCCCGTCGCGAGGGCGGCGAGAACCTCCCCCACGGCCGGCAGGGGCTCACCAGTGCGCATTGCCCCACTGTAGGGAGAGATGATCGGTGACGGCCACCGAAGCTGTTCATCGTTGAATGGATGGGAGGCGATTAATGGGTGGGAGGCGATCTTGGGGTGCCCGGTACGCTTGGTGGAGTTTCACGTGAAACAGCCCCCGATCCGCGAAGACTGGATGAACGACGATGCATCGGTACAGGTCCCACACCTGCGGCGAGCTCCGCGCCTCTGACGTCGGCACCGACGTCCGGCTGAGCGGCTGGCTGCACAATCGGCGCGACCTGGGCGGCATCCTCTTCATCGATCTGCGGGATCACTACGGCATCACCCAGCTGGTCGCCCGGCCGGGCACGTCCGCGTACGAGGCCCTGGACAAGCTCTCCAAGGAGTCCACCGTCCGCGTCGACGGCCAGGTCGTCTCCCGCGGCACCGAGAACATCAACCCCGATCTGCCGACCGGCGAGATCGAGGTCGAGGTCTCCGAGGTCGAGCTGCTCGGCGCGGCCGCCCCGCTGCCCTTCACGATCAACACCGAGGACGGGGTCAACGAGGAGCGGCGCCTTGAGTACCGCTTCCTGGACCTGCGCCGCGAGCGCATGCACCGCAACATCCTGCTGCGTACGGCGGTCATCTCGGCGATCCGGCACAAGATGACGGCGCTGGGCTTCAACGAGATGGCGACGCCGATCCTGTCGGCCACCTCCCCCGAGGGCGCCCGCGACTTCGTCGTGCCGTCCCGTCTGCACCCGGGCAAGTTCTACGCCCTCCCCCAGGCGCCGCAGCAGTTCAAGCAGCTGCTGATGATCTCCGGCTTCGACCGCTACTTCCAGATCGCGCCCTGCTTCCGTGACGAGGACGCGCGTGCGGACCGCTCGCCGGGCGAGTTCTACCAGCTCGACGTCGAGATGTCCTTCGTCGAGCAGGAGGACGTCTTCCAGCCCGTCGAGAAGCTGATGACGGAGCTGTTCGAGGAGTTCGGCAACGGCCGCCACGTCACCTCGCCGTTCCCGCGGATCCCGTTCCGCGAGGCGATGCTGAAGTACGGCTCCGACAAGCCGGACCTGCGCGCCCAGCTGGAGCTCGTCGACATCACCGACATCTTCGAGGGCTCGGAGTTCAAGGCCTTCGCGGGCAAGCACGTACGGGCCCTGCCGGTGCCGGACGTCTCCGCACAGCCCCGCAAGTTCTTCGACCAGCTCGGTGACTTCGCGGTCTCGCAGGGCGCGAAGGGCCTGGCGTGGGTGCGGGTCGCCGAGGACGGTTCGCTGTCCGGCCCGATCGCCAAGTTCCTGACGGAGGAGAACGTCGCGGAGCTGACGAAGCGCCTGTCGCTGTCGGCCGGTCACGCGGTCTTCTTCGGCGCGGGCGAGTTCGACGAGGTCTCGAAGATCATGGGCGCGGTACGGGTGGAAGCCGCTCGTCGCGCCGGGCACTTCGAGGAGGGCGTCTTCCGCTTCTGCTGGATCGTCGACTTCCCGATGTACGAGAAGGACGAGGAGACCGGCGCGATCGACTTCTCGCACAACCCGTTCTCGATGCCGCAGGGCGGTCTGGAGGCCCTGGAGACCCAGGACCCGCTGGACATCCTGGGCTGGCAGTACGACATCGTCTGCAACGGCGTCGAGCTGTCCTCCGGCGCGATCCGGAACCACGAGCCGGAGATCATGCTGAAGGCCTTCGAGATCGCGGGCTACGACCGCGAGACCGTCGAGGAGAAGTTCGCCGGCATGCTGCGCGCCTTCCGCTTCGGCGCCCCGCCGCACGGCGGCATCGCACCGGGCGTCGACCGCATCGTGATGCTGCTGGCCGACGAGCCGAACATCCGCGAGACGATCGCCTTCCCGCTCAACGGCAACGCCCAGGACCTGATGATGGGCGCGCCGACGGAGCTGGAGGAGGCCCGGCTGAAGGAACTGCACCTGTCGGTGCGGAAGCCGCAGCCGAAGTAGGCGTCTGCCCTGAAGGGGCCCGGAACCGTTGACCGGTTCCGGGCCCCTTCAGCATTCACAGGCAGCCACAGCCCGCTCCCATGCCCCTTACAGTCCTCTTACCTAGCGTCCTGGGCATGACGGGAAACGACATCAACAAACCGGCCCACAAACGTGATCTGACCCGGCGCAAGGTCGTCGTCGCAGGTGGAGCGGTCGTGGCCGCGGTGGGCGTCGGCGGCACGCTGGCCGCGACCGCGAACGCCGGCCAGAGCGGAAAGGGCGCCGCGGCGAGCGCCTCCGCGAGCACCACCTCGGCGGAGACCTGCTACAAGCTCACCTCCGAAACCACCGAGGGCCCCTACTACATCGACGCGGACAAGCTCCGTACGGACATCACCGAGGACAAGGAGGGCATTCCGCTGACCCTCCGCATCAAGGTGATCGACGCGGAGACCTGCAAGCCGCTGAAGAACGTGGCCGTCGACATCTGGCACTGCGACGCGCTGGGCATCTACTCCGGCTACGAGAGCCTGTCGACCGGCGGTGGCGGCGGCGCCCCGACCGACGCGCCCTCGGGCACGCCGACCGGCACCCCGACCGGTGAGCCGCCGTCGGGCGCTCCCTCGGGCGGTACCGGCGGTGGTGGTGTGCATGAGGAGCCGACCGACGACGAGCGCTACCTGCGCGGCACCTGGAAGACCGACCGGCAGGGCTTCGTCACCTTCCGGACGATCTTCCCCGGCTGGTACCGGGGCCGCTGCGTCCACATCCACACCAAGGTCCACGTGGACGGCGAGTGGACCGACGCCGGCTACGAGGGCGGCACCACCTGCCACACCGGCCAGTTCTTCGACGAGGAGTCCGTCCTCGCCTCCGCCGAGGTCGAGCCGTACTCCACGTCCACGACCGAGCGCACCACGCTCGCCGAGGACACCATCTACGACCAGTCCGGCACGACCGGCGGTCTCCTCAAGCTGAAGTACGACAAGAACAATATCGCCAAGGGCGTCCAGGGCTCCATCACGGTGGGCGTGGACCCGGAGGCGACGAACGAAGGCACGTCGCTGTAGCTCCGCACATGCGGACACGAGAGCGCCCGGGATGTGAAGTCCGGGGCGCTCCCGTCGCCGCGCTGCTCTCAGATCAGCCAGAGCAGCCCATCGCCGCCCAGCAGCGTGCCGGACTGCTGCTTCAGGCCGACGGCGGGCCCCGTGATGACGCGGCTGCCGGTGCCCGTCGGGTGGGTGGAGCCGCCGGGGAGCATGAAGACCGCGCCGGTGGAGTCGTTCTCGCCCGAGGCACCGACGAACAGCTCCGGCCTGCCGTCCTTGTTCACGTCGCCCGCCGAGACCGTGGTCCCGAAGAAGTCATCGGTCTCGGAGGCGCTGGGCACGCCGGAGGTGTCCTGGGTGAAGGAGTACGAGCCGCTGCCGAGGGCGCCCGAGGCGCGGCCGGGGATCACCGTGACCGCACCGGCCCGCTTCGTGCTGCCGACGTTCTCGTACGGCGCGCCCACGACGATGTCCGCCAGCTTGTCCCGGTTGACGTCGGCCACGGCCAAGGCGCCGCCGAAGGCGTCACCCTTCTCGCTCCCGCCGGGCACGCCCGAGGTGTTCTGCGTGATCTGCGTCGGCTTCGCATCGCTCGCGACACCGCTCGCCGAGCCGTACCACACCAGAACCCGCCCGCCCAGCATGCCATCGGCGCCCGCGACTTCGGGCTCGTCCGGGTCCCCGACCACGAGGTCCGCGTAGCTGTCGCCGTTGAGGTCACCGGTGGCGGAGATGAGCCCGTTGCCGTGCTGGAAGGCATTCCCGTACGCGGGGTTCGTATAGATCTCGCCGCCGCTCAGCCCATGTCCCCGACCGGTGACAAGGACCCGGTCCGGCGTGGTGTCGCCGTTGAGGTCGCCGAGCGCGACGGAGCCCAGGGACGGGGTGTCCTGGTTGAGCGTGGCGGAGCCGTAGGTGCCGGAGCGGCTGAACGATCCCGTGAACAGAACGGACCCGTCGTATCCGCCGACCAGCACTCGCGTCCTGGCCCCCGATCCACCGCTCAGCGCGGCGACATCGAGTCCGAAGTACGTGGGGTCGCTTGACGGAGTAGGAAGGTCGGTGCCGCTGGTCAGCCCGCTCCTGGAGCCCCACACGACCGTCACGGAACCCGAGTTGGCGCCCTGGCCCGTGTCCTCGTACGGCGCGGAGATGACGAGGTCGGCGTACCCGTCCCGGTTCAGGTCCTCCGTGGCGGTGGCGGCGCCGAACCTGTCGTACGCCTCGGCTGTCCCGGGAATCCCGGTCGTGTTCTGCGTGAGGGTCTTGCGCCGGTCGGTCGCCAGACCCGACGACGACCCGTACAGCACGACCACGGCACCAGCCGCCTCCTTGCCCGCCACGTTCGCGCCGGGCGCGGGCAGGACGGCGTCGCGGTAGCCGTCCCCATTGAAGTCACCCGGAACACCGCCGTGCACGGCGGCAGCCGGACCGACGGGGAGCACCAGGCTCCCGACGAGAGCCGCCGCGATCACGGCGGCGGCTCTCCAGCCCCCCTTGGACGCACTGCTTCCCATCCCAGCCCCTCCACCCCCGGGCGCACCGTCCGTGCACCCGCATCCCGCGGGAATTGTAAAGCCGCCCGGGACGGTGAAGTCCCGGGCACCTCACTGCACTTGAGCTCGATTCGTTCCGACTACTTCGCCACGAACTGGGTGAGGATCGCCTGGACCTCATAGATGTCGACGCCCTTGGTGAAGGTCTTCTCGATCGGCGTCGCAGAACCGGAGATCCAGATCTTCAGCTCGGCGTCGAGGTCGAAGGTGCCGGCGGTCTCCACCGCGAAGTGGGTGATGCTGCGGTATGGGACGGAGTGGTACTCCACCTTCCTACCCGTCATGCCCTGCTTGTCGACCAGGATCAGGCGACGGTCGGTGAACAGGATGGTGTCGCGGATCAGCATGTACGCCGCGTGCACCTGCTCGCTCTGGCCCAGCAGACGTGCGTAGTCCTGCTGCGCCTTGCCCGGGTCTACGGTGTGCGCGTTGCCGAACAGTGCCATGGATGGAACCCCCACTCGGTTGGCTGTGTCGCCCGGTGTGTGGACGCACAGGGAGGAGTGGGGGGTTGCGCCGATGGAGGCCGGTACCGCGTCGTGTGACCTAGGCCTCGGCCGCGAACAGGTCCTCGGCGTGGGTGACTGTGACGGAGCGGTCGAGGAAGTGAGTGAGCGCATCCGCGTCGGGGCACGCATACAGGCCGCGCCAGATCTCCTTGCCGACGGGTACGTCGCGTGTCTCCAGGATCCGTAGGGTCGCCGCGCACCAGGCCGACAGGTATCCCGCCACGAAGCCCTCGGTCCACTCCGTGGGGTCTTCCCGAACCTTCCCTTGCGTCTTTGCGCGTGCGACGGCCATCTCGTCGAGCGTGATCTTCCCCTGCTGTCTGAGTTCCTCCAGCCCGTCCCGGAAATCTCCCGCCGCCTTGTCCCACGAGATGCCCAGTTGGAGACACAGCACCGTGAACCGACAGAGCTCGTCCAAGTAGTTCGTCTGTTCGTCGTCCTTGCCGTCCAACGGTCATGCCTGTTCAGGAGCGTTCCGGGGAACCTCCGGGTCTTCGGCGAACAGTTCCTCGGCCGTGGTCGCCGTCAGGGAGCGGTCGAACCAGAGGGTGAGGGTGTCGAGGTCGGTGCAGGACGTGATGCGTTCGCGGGCGTCCTCGGGGACAGGGATGCCGCGCTTGTCCAGCGCACGCAGGATGAGCGCGGCGCCTTCCTGGACTTTGCCCTCGGCCATGCCCTTGGCCCTGCCCTCGGCCCGCATTTCCTCGAAGAGGGTCTGTCGGCCCGGGTTCTCAGCCATGACTGTCATGAGTACCTTTCTCCAGATCTCTTTGGCCTGAGTGTTCTCCAGGCCGGTTTCCATCGTCTCGCACCACAGCACGAGTTTCTTGTTGTCGTACGACTGCCACCCGTGGGCCACCTTTGTCAGTATGGCCGCGCTCTTCTTGCTGTCGCTGTGCACGATCGCCGAAACCACGGCCTGTGCTGGCTGCTGGGCGGCCATCGCCTCGTCGGTGATCTCCGGGACGGTCTCGGGCCCCAGTACGAACGGCCGTGTGACCTGGGTAGTCCATGTACCCAGGCCGCACTCGAAGGGGCCGGCCGCCCACTTCGCGGTGGACCGGTGCTTGCAGACCACCACGAGGAGGACCGGCATGTCGTACTTCGCACGGAGGAACGCCACGTAGTAGGCCCAGCTCGACGCCTTGTTCGGGTCCGGCTTGGTCTGGAACTCGATCGCGAGCACGTAGTGCTCCCCCTCGGGCGGCTCGACCTTCAGCACCGTGTCCGCGCGGCGCTCCAGCGGTCGGATCTCCGTGGTGTCGGGGGTGACTTCCCTGACGTCCTCCTTGGTGGGCGGCGGGACACCGAGTGCCTCGTAGACGGGGGCGAGAGCCTCCGGATGCTCCGCGAAGATCCGGTGTGAGGCCTCGTGGGTTGATGTGACCATGGGCGCAACCTTGTAGATCAAGAAGTGGGTTTGCCGGGGGATCGGGATGCGTTCACTCTTTCGAGCGGCGGGGAAACGTTCACGCCGCTGAGGTCAGCGTGAGTGAGGCCCACACGTACTTGCCCTGGCTACCGTTCCTGGTCAGCGGCTGCCAGCCCCAGAGGTCGGCGCAGGTTCGGACGAGGGCGAGACCGCGGCCCTCTTCGGCGTAGGTGATACAGGTCAAGTCGCCCGGCGGCTCCGGGGGTTCGGGGTCCGCGTCCCACGCGCCGATCTGCAGAACGCCGGCCGACCAGCGCACGCGGAGGATGGCGGGGCCCTTGGTGTGGCGTACGGCGTTGCCGACCAGCTCCGCTGTGAGGAGCTCGGCGGTGTCGGCGAGGGTGATCAGGCCGTGCAGGGTGAGGATCAGGCGGAGGGTGCGGCGGGAGACGGTGACGGCTCGGGGGTCGTTGGGGATGGTGAGGGTGTACTCCCAGGAGCCCTCGGATTCGGTTTCGGGCATGCGTCAACTCCCGGTTGGGTGGAGGGGGTTGCGGATTGGCGGGCGGTGGCAGTGCCGCGGCCGTCATGGCAGGGCGGAGCGGTGCGCTTCCGGGGTCCCGGGGTTCCGCAGGGTGTGCGTCGCGTCACTGACGGTAGAGGAGAAATTTCTCCTCGCGCAAGCCGCTCGAGTAACCTGACACCCGCACGAGGGGTCCAACAGGGCTTGTGAGCAGTGCCGTTGAGGAGATGAGCCGCCATGGCACCGAGGAGTCAACCCACCGCCCGACAGGTGCGACTGGGCGCCGAGCTGCGCAAACTGCGCGACGTGGCAGGAATGTCGGCCCGTGAGGTGGCGGGGCGCCTCTCGTCGACTTCGGCACAGATGAGTCAGGTCGAGGCCGGGCTGTCAGGTGTCAGCGAAGAGCGTGTACGCAAGCTGGCTGCTCTCTACGCATGCAGGGACGAGCCGTTGATCGACGCTCTTGTCGCGATGGCGGCGGACCGGACGCGCGGCTGGTGGGAGGGGTACCGGGGTGTGCTTCCGCCGACGTTCCTGGACTTGGCGGAACTGGAACATCACGCCCGGTTCATTCAGGTGATCGGCACGGCTCATGTGCCGGGGCTGTTGCAGACCGAGGACTATGCGCGGGCGGTGTTCTCGTACTGGGTTCCGGAGTTCGTGGCGGGTGAGGTGGAGCCAAGGGTCGAGCACCGTATGCGGCGCAAGGAGGTCATCACCCGCGAGGGAGCAGTGGCGTACGAGGCGATCGTGCACGAATCCGTGCTGCGCACTCGCGTGGCCGACAGAGAGGTGGCGCGGGCTCAACTGGACGAGATCCTCAAGCAGTCGGAGCGCCCCAACGTCACCGTGCGTGTGGTCCCGTTCGATGCCGACGGCTTCGCCGGTGCGAGCGCGGCGTTGTTCTACCTGGGCGGGCCCGTAACCGCACTGGACACGGTGCAGCGCGACACCCCGTACGGCACCGCCTTCCTCGACGACGCCGCTCAGCTCCTCGCCATGCGAACGCTCTTTCGTAAGGTGGAGTCCGTATCACTCGACCTCATGAAGTCCCGGGACTTCATTCACCGCCTGGTGAAGGAGCTGTAGACATGGCCCAGTGGCAGAAGTCCTCGTTCTCGGGCGGCGCCAATGGCAACGAGTGCGTCGAACTCGCCCACGGCGAAGCCACATTGCTCCTCCGTGAAAGCGACGACCCCGCCCGAATAATCACCGTCACCCCCACCGCCCTCGCCGCCCTCCTCCAGCAGCGCGCTCACGTGTCGTACAGGCCGTCCCACGGTGGGGCGAAGCCCAGGTGGTCCGGGTAGAGCTCGGCCCAGGGTTCGCCCTCGTCCTCTCCCGTCACCAGGCCGAACAGGACGCCTTCCACGGTGAGTTGGAAGGGGCGGATCGCGATGTCCGTGTAGGTGCGGCGGGGCAGCGCCCTGAGCAGGGTCGCCAGGTGGGCCCGGGCCCGGGGCAGGACTGCGGGGGTGCGTTGCTGTTCGGCCCAGGTGCCCGCGCACAGGATCTGCGAGTCGCGGTAGATGCCCTTGGCGTCGAACGTGTGCAGTGCCGCGTAGAGCCGCTTGTGCTCTTCCCAGCCCGCGTCAAGGCGGAAGCCCTTGGGGAAGGCCCAGGTGACCGACCCCAAGAACTGTCCGTCCGCGTAGCGACCGATGGCCTCCGTACGGCCGTGTGGCTCGTAGGCGATCGGGATGACCTCAGGTACTGCCATGGCGGAGACCATACGGTCGTTACGTGTGCGCCGTGCGGGCAGGGCATACAGAGGATCGACCGCTCGGGCAACTTTCTCGTTTCGTCCGCGAGTTGATCACCCCTTTCTCACCCCTACTCGCCGCCGAAGCGCTCCTTGTACGTCTCCAGGTCCTCGTCCGTGAGCTTGGCGAAGAGGACCGGGGGGACCGTGAAGGGGGTGCCGGCGGGGACCGAGTTCAGTGCCTTCGCCTCGTCGGTGCTCACCCAGGTCGCCGTGTCCTCCGTCAGGGAGAACGCCTGGCGCATGGCGGCCGAGGTCGTCGGGATGAAGGGCTCCGAGACCACCGCGTAGAGGTGGATCAGGTTCATCGCCGTGCGGAGGGTGAGGGCGGCGCCCTCCTTGTCGGTCTTGATCTCCAGCCAGGGGGCCTTTTCCTCGAGGTAGGAGTTGCCGGCCGACCACAGGGCGCGGAGGGCGGCCGCCGCCTTGCGGAACTGGATGGCCTCCATCTGCTCCTCGTACTCGGTGAGCAGGCGGGCGATCTCCTCGCCGAGCTTCGCCTCCGCCTCGCCGGGCTCCGTGCCCGCCGGGACCTCGTCGCCGAAGCGCTTCTTCGAGAAGGAGAGGACGCGGTTGACGAAGTTGCCGAGGGTGTCCGCCAGGTCCTTGTTCACCGTGGCCGTGAAGTGCTCCCAGGTGAAGGACGAGTCGTCCGATTCCGGGGCGTTGGCCATCATGAAGTAGCGCCAGTAGTCGGCGGGGAGGATCTCCAGGGCGTCGTGGGTGAAGACGCCTCGTCGCTGCGAGGTGGAGAACTTGCCGCCGTAGTAGTTCAGCCAGTTGAAGGCCTTGATCACGTCGACCTTCTTCCACGGCGCGCGGGTGCCCAGCAGGGTCGCCGGGAACATCACGCTGTGGAAGGGGACGTTGTCCTTGCCCATGAACTGCGTGTACTGGACGTCCGTGTCCGACTTCCACCACCAGGAGCGCCAGTCGCGGTTCTCCGGGTCCTGGTCCGCCCACTCCTTCGTCGAGCCGATGTACTCGATCGGGGCGTCGAACCAGACGTAGAAGACCTTGCCGTCGGCGGCCAGGTCGGGCCAGGTGTCCGCCGGGACCGGGACGCCCCAGTCGAGGTCGCGGGTGATCGCGCGGTCGTGCAGGCCCTCCGTGAGCCACTTGCGGGCGATGGAGGACGCCAGGATCGGCCAGTTGTCGGCGCGCTCGTCGACCCATGCCTCGACCTCGCCGGCCAGGGCCGACTGGAGGAGGAACAGGTGCTTGGTCTCGCGGATCTCCAGGTCGCTGCTGCCGCTGATCGCGGAGCGCGGGTCGATCAGGTCGGTGGGGTCCAGGACGCGGGTGCAGTTCTCGCACTGGTCGCCGCGGGCCTTGTCGTAGCCGCAGTGCGGGCAGGTGCCGATGATGTAGCGGTCCGGGAGGAAACGGCCGTCCGTGATCGAGTACACCTGGCGGATGGCGCGTTCCTCGATGAAGCCGTTCGCCTTGAGCTCGCGGGCGATCTCCTGGGTGATGTCGCGGTTCTGGGGGGAGGAGCTGCGGCCGAAGTAGTCGAAGGCCAGCTGGAAGCCGTCGTAGATCGCCTTCTGCTGGTCGTGCGCCCGGGCGCAGAACTCGTCGACCGGGAGGCCCTCCTCCTTCGCGGCCAGCTCGGCGGGGGTGCCGTGTTCGTCCGTCGCGCAGATGTAGAGGACGTCGTGGCCGCGCTGGCGGAGGTAGCGGGAGTAGACGTCCGCCGGGAGCATGGACCCCACCATGTTGCCCAGGTGCTTGATCCCGTTGATGTACGGAAGGGCGCTGGTGATGAGGTGTCGAGCCATTGCGGGCTGCTCCCAAGTCGCTACATGGAGTGACGGTTTCGGTGTGTTTGGACCGTCTACGAACCTTGAAATCGTAGCTGACGGGTATGGGGCGCCCGCCTCCCGTTTTACGGGGTGACGGGCACCCCATGGGATGCCGGGGGCGGTGGCGCCGTTACGGGCGCCAGTTCGCCAGTACGCCCTCGTAGAACTCGGTGTCCGTGAGTTCCTTCGGGGTGGGGCCCGCGTGGAAGAAGGCCGTGTTCTCGGTCTTCAGTTTGCGGAGGTAGTCGAAGGCCTTGTTGTCGTGCTCGCCGAAGGCGACGAAGGAGAAGAAGAGGGCGGGGTGCGTCTTCGCGGCTTCGGTGAGGGACTGGGTGGCCGGGGTTTTCGCGTCCGGGGCGCCGTCGGTCTGGAAGATGACGAGGGCGGGGAGGGTGGTGCCGGACTTGGTGTAGTGGGTGGTGATTTCTTCCACCGCGGCGTGGTAGCTCGTACGGCCCATGCGGCCGAGCCCTGCGTGCAGGTCGTCGATCTTGTTCTCGTGGTCGGTGAGGGTGAGTTCGCCCGTGCCGTCGAGTTCCGTGGAGAAGAAGACGACGTGGACCTTGGCCTCGGGGTCGAGGTGGGCGGCGAGGGCGAGGGCCTGCTCGCCGAGGGCCTGGGCGGAGCCGTCCTTGTAGTACGGGCGCATGGACGCGGAGCGGTCCAGGACGAGGTAGACCTTGGCGGTCGGGCCGGTGAGGTTGTGGGCGGCGAGGGCTTCGCGGGCGGCGTTGTAGGCCGTCCGTAGGGTTGTGGGCACGGTGGCCTGCGGCTTGGGCTGCGGCGCGGCCTCGGCTTCGCCTTCGGCCGTGTCCTTCCCACCCGCACCACCCGTGCTGCTTTCGTCGTCGGCCGCGGGTGGCCCCTGTGGGGCGTCCTCGCCGTCGGCGGCGAGCGGTTCGTCCACCGCGGCAGCCACCGGCTCGGGCTCCTCTGCAGCCACGGGCTCCGGCGCCTCGGCGACCGGCTCGGCCACGGTGGGCTCGGGGGCCTTCTCCTCGGCGGCCGGCTCTTCGGCCACCGCCTCTTCGACCACCGGCTCATCAGCGACCGCGACCGGTTCCTCAGCCGCGGGCTCCTCGACAACCGGCGGCTGCTCCACCACCGCTTCGTCGGCCGCCGGGGTCTCTGCCACCGGCGTCTCGGTCACCGGCTCCTCGATAACCGGCTTCTCGGCCGCCGACGTCTCGACCGTCGGCGTCTCGGTCACCGGCTCGTCGGCAACCGGCGTTTCGGCCACCGGCTCCTCGGTCACCGGCTCGTCGGCAATCGACGTCTCGGCCCCCGCCGTCTCAGCCCCCGGCTCCTCCACCCCCGTCTCCCCCATAGGCCCCGCCGGTCTCGGCACCGTCACGTTGTCGAACGCGGCCGAGACCAGGTCGTGTTCGTCGTCGTCCGGGGTGGAGGGGCGGGGCTCCGGGATGGAAGCCGTGGGGGTCGGTTCGGGGGAGGGAGAGGGGACCGTGGGTTCCGGTGTCTGCGAAGGTGTCGCACCCTCTGCTTCGGCTGTGCGGGCCTTTCGGCTGCGGCCGAACGCGTTCCGCAGGAGAGTGAGAATGCCCATGTACGCAACCCTTCGCGTGAGTTGATGCCCGCTAATCCCTGGCCAGGACGGACACGTAAGGTTAGCCGCCCCGGATGGTGATCTTAGGGAGGGGCAGGGTCGGCGGGATGTCCTGAGTCAAGGGCCGGACCGGTCAAACATCCGCAGCGACCGTAACGAACGTACAGGCACCTCCAGTTCACCTTTAGTTCACCGTGTCGCCCCGCTCCCGCACAAACATGCGCCTACCGTCCGTCACGCTGGTTTCAAGGGGAAGCAAGGGGAAAACAAAGTGCGCATTCCGCTGCCGCTCGTCAGAACGCCGTCCGATTCGCATCCCGGTGGCCGGTCGGCCATGACCTGTTTGTACCGGTGTGGGAACGCCTGCTTCCACGAGGTGCCCAACACCACCACCAACGAATACGTCGGCGACGTCATCCAGGGCGCCCTCAGTCGCCGTTCGGTGATGCAGGCCGCCGCCGTCGTCACGGTGGCCGCCGCCGCGGGCACCGCCGTCACCGGCGCCGTCGCTCCGGAGGCCGCCGCCACCCAGGCGACGCGGCACGGCTCCTTCTCCAAGGGCGCGCGCGGGCTTCGTTTCACCGCTGTCGCCCCCAACACCAACGACGTGGTGACCGTTCCCGACGGCTACGCCCAGAACGTCGTCATCCGCTGGGGCGAGCCCATCCTGCGCGGTGCCCCCGCCTTCGACCCGGACAACCAGACCGCCGCGGCGCAGGCGGGCCAGTTCGGGTACAACAACGACTTCCTCGCGCTGCTGCCCCTCCCGGGCGAGTGGAACCGGCAGATCCTCGTCGCCAACCATGAGTACACCGACGAGGTGCTCATGTTCCGTGGCTACGACGCCGCCAACCCGACCAGGGAGCAGGTCGAGATCGCCTGGGCCGCGCACGGGCTCTCCGTCGTCGTCGTCGAGGGCGACCGGAAGACCGGCAAGCTCAAGCCCGTGCCCCGGCACCCGCTGAACCGTCGCGTCACCGCCACCACCGAGTTCAAGATCACCGGGCCGGCCGCCGGTTCGGACCTGCTGAAGACCTCCGCCGACCCGACCGGCACCAAGGCGCTCGGCACCCTCAACAACTGCGCCGGCGGCACCACCCCGTGGGGCACCACGCTGCACGGCGAGGAGAACTTCAACCAGTACTTCGCCAACTCCAGCCGCGCCACCGACAAGCGGTACGGCATCGGCACCACCGCCTCCGAGCGCAAGTGGGAGCTCTTCGACAAGCGCTTCGACGTCGCGCAGGAGCCCAACGAGGTGCACCGCTTCGGCTACGTCGTCGAGCTCGACCCGTACGACCCCACCTCCAAGCCGCGCAAGCACACCGCGCTGGGCCGCTTCAAGCACGAGGGCGCGACCGTGCGGCTGACCGAGGACGGCCGCCCCGTCGTCTACTCCGGTGACGACGAGCGCTTCGACTACTTCTACAAGTTCGTCGGCAGCAAGCGGATGAAGAAGGGGTCGAGCAGGGCGGTGCGCGAGCACAACCTCTCGCTGCTCGACGAGGGCACGCTGTACGTCGCCAAGCTCAGCGGCGACTCGCCCGCCATCGAGATCGACGGCACCGGCAAGCTCCCCAGCGACGGCGAGTTCGACGGCAGCGGTACGTGGATCCCGCTGGCCACCGCCACGGCGAAGGGTGCCGAGAGCCACGTCGAGGGCATGACCGCCGACGAAGTCTTCGTCTTCACGCGGCTCGCCGGTGACAAGGTCGGCGCCACCAAGATGGACCGCCCCGAGGACATCGAGCCCAACCCGCACACCGGCAAGGTGTACGTGGCGCTCACCAACAACTCCAACCGCGGTACCGGCACGAACGCCAAGGCGGACGAGGCCAACCCGCGCAACGCCAACAAGCACGGCCACGTCCTGGAGCTGACCGAGCGCTGGAACCGCGCCGACAGCACCAAGTTCGCCTGGTCGCTGTTCCTGGTCGCGGGCGACCCGAACGACCCGGCCACCTACTTCGCCGGGTTCCCGAAGAACAAGGTCAGCCCGATCTCCTGCCCGGACAACGTGGCCTTCGACCGGTACGGCAACCTGTGGATCTCCACCGACGGCGCCCAGCTCGGCTACCACGACGGTCTCTTCGGCGTAGCTACGCGCGGTGACCGGCGCGGTGAGCTGAAGCAGTTCGCGACGATGCCGATCGGCGCGGAGACCTGCGGCCCGGTCATCCAGGACCGGCGCGTTCTGGTCGCCGTACAGCACCCGGGCGAGAAGGACGGCGCCTCCGTGGAGAAGCCGGCCAGCACCTGGCCCGACGGACCCGGCAAGCTCGTCCGCCCGGCGGTCGTGGCGGTGTGGCGCAAGGACGGCTGCGACATCGGCGTCTGATCGCACCCCGTACGCAAACGGATGCGGGCCGCTCTCTTCAGGAGAGCGGCCCGCATCCGTCTGTCCGTGCGGCTCAGGGAGCCGTCACGCAGTTCACGGCCGGAAGCTCGGCCGGGGCCGCGAGGCCGGTGGGGTCGAGCAGGGCGGCCGGGTCGACGAGTCCGGTGACGGCACCCGGGGCCTCGGCGAGGCAGGTGACGGCGGCCGACGGGTCCGGCACGGCGGTGGCGGCCGGGGCCGCGGCTCCGGCGAGGGCCAGGGTGCCGAGGAGGACGGAGGCGGTGCGACGCATGGAAAATCCCCTTATCGGGAGGGCGGTTGAACAGGATTGATCATTACCTGTACGCGCCCCTGAACTCGCCCTGCGTCACTCGCACGAGAACGACGTAACGATTCACCGCCTGCGCGGAGTTGACCCGGCCGCAGTCACGGCAGCGCCGGGACCGGTGGCCGTCCCGCGCCGTCACGTTCCAGCCACTCCCGGTACGTCGGTGCCTCCCGCGCCGCCTCCCGGTACGCCTGCTCCAGCGCGGGATACACGCCGTCGAGGTCCGTCTCGGTGCGGGCCGCGAGCATCAGCCGTACGCCGAGCGGGTCGCCGTACAGCCGTCGTACCGCCATCCCGGGGCGGGGCAGACAGGTCGGCTGGCAGACCGTGACGACCTCGCCGGTCGCGACCAGGGCGGCGGCCGTGTGGTAATCGCCGTGCAGGACACGTGGGTTGACCCCGGCCGCGCGGAACATGCGCCGGACGGCGTCCCATTCGCCGTCGACGGTGGGGTCGATCATCCAGCGGTCCCCGGACAGGTCGGTCAGCCGGACGACCGGGTGCGCGGTCGCCGGGTGGCCGGCGGGCAGGGACACGAACTGCGGCTCGCGGGGGATCAGGACGCGCAGGCGCAGTTGCTCGGGGATGCGCAGCGGGCAGCCCTCGACCTCGTGGACGAAGGCGACGTCCAGCTGGCCGTCGGCGACCATGCGCAGCAGGGCGTTCGGGGAGACGTCCATGTGGAGGGTCGGTTCCTGGCCATGGGCCCGCAGCCGGCGCAGCCAGCCCGCCAGGGCCGCGCTGGCGGTGGAGCCCACGCGCAGCTGCGGTCCGCCGGTGGCGGCGGCGCGCGCCTCCGCGACCAGGGAGCGCATATCGGCCACGACCGGGCGGGCGCGGCTGAGCACCAGCCGGCCCAGCGGGGTGGGCCGGCAGCCGCTGCGTTCCCGGGTGAACAGCGTGCCGCCCAGCTCCTGCTCGATGCGGCGCAGCTGGGTGCTGAGCGACGGCTGGGCGACGCCGAGTTGGCGGGCGGCCCGGTGCAGACTGCCGGTGTCGGCGATGGCGCACAGCGCGCGTAGATGTCTCACCTCGAGCTCCATGCCCTGGGAGACTAAGGCGGGAACACGGGTTCCACCAGACGCACAAATGGCCGCGGAAATGCGCGAATTGGGCGGGCGATAGGACGGGGCTATCGCCGGTTGCCATCATCACAGCCGCGCCACCGGAGCCGAGACTCACCGATGACGACTCACCCCCCACCAAGGAGTCATCGATGCGTATCCGTACGTCTGTCATGGCCGCGGCAGCTTTCGGCCTCAGTGTCGCAACGGTCGGTCTCGGCACGGCGGTTGCGGCCGCCGCGGCCCCGGCCACCACCACGGCCCCCGCCCACGCCGGCTACAGCGCGGCGTCCGCCGACGCCGACGCGAGCCGGGCCTTCTTCGAGGCTGTGCTCAAGTCGGTCGCCGAGAAGCGCGCCGCGCAGCCGAACGCCGCCGCGGCCGTCACCGTCACCTACGACGCCTCCGCCGCGCCGACGTTCAGCTCCCAGATAGCCCGTAGCACGGAGATCTGGAACGGCGCGGTGTCCAACGTTCAGCTGCAGGAGGGCTCGAACGCGGACTTCACCTACCGGGAGGGCAACGATCCGAGGGGCTCGTACGCCTCGACCGACGGGCACGGCGGCGGCTTCATCTTCCTCGACTACGCGCAGAACGAGGAGTACGACTCGACTCGCGTCACCGCCCACGAGACAGGGCATGTCCTTGGCCTGCCCGACCACTACGAGGGTCCGTGCAGTGAGCTGATGTCGGGCGGCGGTCCCGGGCCGTCCTGCACGAATGCCAACCCGGACGCCAATGAGCGTGCCCGCGTGGAGCAGTTGTGGGCGAACGGGCTTGCTGCGGCGCTGGAGACGGCGATGAGTGACAAGTCCTTGAGCAAGTCGCGATAGGACCCGACCAAGTTCCCACCCCCCACATGGGTGCGGGGCCGTCCTCCTGCACAGGGCGGTCCCGCACCCACCCTGGGTCAGTGCGGTGAGGCGATCGCCCTGGCTGCTGCCACCTCCTGGCGGAGTGGCTCCAGGACGCTTCCCGAGGGGCCGGTCAGGTCGGTGCGGACCTCGTACAGGACGTCGGCCTCCCGTAGTCCTTCCGCCAACTCGCGGAGCTGCAGGGTCACTTGATCGACCTCCGCGGCCGACGGAGGAGCCGCTCCGTGTTTCACCCGCACCCGTGCCGCCGTCGTCACGTCGACGATGCGTTCCACGGCGACGACCAGGGGCCACCAGGCGGCAGCGCGGCGGCCGGTGGGTGGGGGTTCGGTCAGGGCGCGCTGGAACTCCGTGCGGATGACGGAGAGGTCGCGGTAGAGGCGGCGGCGCATACGGGCGCGGGCGGCGGGGTCCTCGCCCTTCCCGAAGGCCGCCTCCACATAGGTCGCCGTGTCCGCCACCGCATCCGCGAGACGGTCGCCCACACGTACGTGCCAGCTCTCCGGCCAGAGCAGATAGCCCGCGACCAGCGCGATCGCGCAGCCCATGAGGGAGTCGACGAGGCGGGGCAGCAGCAGGCCCGTTCCCTGGCGGTTGAGGACGTCGGAGAGGAGGAGGATCACCGGGGTGATGGCGGCGGTCTGGTAGCCGTAGCCCCGTGGGGTGAGGGCGGGGATCAGCGGGGCGAGCAGCAGCATCACCGGTACGTCCCACCAGCCCCGCGGCACCTGGGAGAGCACCGCCGCCGCGACGACGAGGCCGGCGACCGTGCCGAGGGCCCGCAGCAGCGCCCGTGAGAAGACCGATCCGAAGTCGGGCTTGAGGACGAAGGTGATGGTGAGCGCGACCCAGTAGGAGCGCGGGACCGTGATGATCGACACCAGGACCTGGGCCAGGCCGATGCACAGGGCCAGGCGCAGGCCGTAGCGCCAGGACGTGGCGGACAGGATCACGTTCCGTCCGGCCTGGGCGGCGCGGATGCGGAGGGCGGCCGGGCGGCCGAGGCGGTCGTCGATGCCGTGCGGGTCGATGTCCGGGGCGGTGACGACGGAGGCCGCGTGGCGCACGGCGTGGTTCATGGCGCGGTTCGTCTCGCTGACGGCCACCGGCAGGTCGAGTCCTATCGGGCCGGTGTAGCCGGTGTCGATGGCCTCCGCGACATGACGGACCGCCGACGGGACCTCCGGCGGAAGCGGCTTTCCGGCCAGATGGGCGGCGGGGGCGGCCTCCACGACGGGCGTGATCGCGTTCAACTGGGCGAGCAACCGGGTGAGTTCGGGGCTGCGGCCGTGGTGGCGGGTGCGCCGGGCGAGGACGAGGTCGTACGACTGGTTCAGCGACTGGGTGACGGCGTGGCGGGCGTCGTCGTACGCGTCGGGATCACCGGTCGCCGCCAGCAGCTCGGCCACCGTCCGGTACGTGTCCGCGACCGCTGTCCGTTCCGGCACGCCGCCCCGCAGCGGCCAGGCCAGCAGCGCGAGCAGCAGCACGAGGAGTCCGCCGCCGCTCACCAGCGCCGGCGCGAGCCACCACTCGCCCGGCATCGGCAGGCCCGCGCCCACCACCGAGTTGAGGAGCAGCAGGAGTCCCGATACGGAGGCGACCGCGCCGATCGTCGAGATCATCCCGGAGACGAGCGCGACGCCGGTGACGGCGGCGACCGCGAGCCAGCCGTGCCCGTACACCAGCGAGCCGAGGGTGATGCCGACGGCGCCGAAGAGCTGCGGGACGGCGATGTTGAGGATCCGCATCCGGTAGGCGTCGGCGGTGTCGCCGATGACTCCCGACAGCGCGCCCATGGAGGCGAGGGCGCCGTAGGCGGGCCGGTCGACGGCGAGGCCGATGGCGAGGGGCAGGGCCATGGCGAGGGCGGCGCGGGCGACGGCGGCCCAGTTGACGGGCGCCGGTTCGGACCGGAGGTTCCGGACCAGCCAGTCGGGGGGCGTCAGGCCGATGGGGAACTCTCGGGACATGGCCCCATTATGTTCGCCGCCGGCATCGTCATCCCCGCTGGTGGAGCGTGATGTCGACCAGCAGCGACCGGTGGTCGGTGTCGCCGAGGTCCAGGAAGCGGGCCGTGCGCGCGGAGAAGTCCGGGGACAGCAGCACATGGTCGATCTGTGCGCCGAACGTCGGTGTCGTCCGGGTCGGCCAGCTGGGCGTGCGGTCGTCGCCGGTGAGCCGGGCCGCGTCGCGCAGGCCGGCGTCCAGGATGCGGCGGAAGGCGGCGTGGTCCTGGGAGGCGTTGAAGTCACCGGCCAGGATGGTGGGGGTCTGCTCGTCGGCGCTCACATAGTCGCGCAGGGCGCCCAGCTCCCGGCGCCATACGTCCGTCTGCCCGGGCAGCGGCGGCATCGGGTGCGCGAGCTGGAGCCGTACGTCGTGCCCGCGCACGTCAGCGACGGCGCCGGGCATCGCCAACGTGCCGGGGATGCCGTCCGTGCCCTGGAGCGGGAAGCGGCTGAGGATGACCGACCCCTCGGAGCCGCCGGCGATCGCGGCCTCGCGGTGCGGATAGTCGGTGCCGAGATCGCGCTTGAGCACCGCGTCGCAGGCGAAGTCGCACTCCTCCACGAACACGATGTCCGGCTTGTCGCGTCGTACGGTCTCGACGAGGGCGCCGGTGGCCTGCCCGAACTCGACGTTCGAGGTGAGCACACGGAACGAGGCGAGGACGGGCCCGGTCGGCTGGGCGCTCTTGCCGTACGGCTCGATGAACCACGCCAGCAGACCCAGCAGGACGACGCCCCAGACGGCGCCGACCCACCACCGCGCGAGCACGGTGAGAAGCAGCCCGAGGCCGGTGGGCACGAGCAGCCAGGGCAGGAAGGCGAGGACCTGCGGGACGGGCGTGATGCCGTCGGTGTCGGCGAGCCGGCAGCCCACGACGACGCTGACTCCGGCGAAGAGCAGCACGGCGAACGGGACGCCGGGACGCCGCGAAGTCCGTCGCTCGCGTCCGTCACCGGCAGCGGTCCACTCCGCAACCTCAGTGTCCAATGCCCGGCCTTCCGCTCGCGGGTGGGGTGGCCGAATCCTCCCTCAAAGACGGGAGCTGTGCGCGGAAGGTTGCGCCGAGCGGGAGGGGTCCCGGGGGTGCGCGCGCATGATGTGGCGCCGGTCATGGAGTGGAAGTGGGAGAGGGAGATCCGAGATGACACCCGTACAGGTCGACTGGTTGACCCTGCTGCTTGCGCCTTTCGCCCTCGTCGGGCTGTTGGTCGCCTTCCCGGCCATACGTTCGGCGATCAAGAACGGTGAGCCGGCGCCCGGCTGGGCGAAGGCCGTCCAGGGGGTGGCGATCACCTGCGCGCTGCTCATCGCGCTCCTGAACGTCACGAGGAGTTCGTGACGCCCGGGAGGAGTCCGGAGGTCGCGCAGTCATGATCACTCGAAGTGGGCTCGTCCGTTTCTGGATCGGCGCGGTGTTGATCCCGATCTGCACGACGGCGTCGCTGTGGGTGGCCCAGACGCAGCTCGGCCGCTACCCGACCTGGCAGGTGGCCGTCGGCTTCGGCGTCGGCTCGTTCGTCCTGTGCCTGATCCTGCTGGCGAACAGGTACCGAGGCCAACGACAACTCATGGCGGGTGTCTGGCACTCGATATCCCTCATCGACGTCACCGTCTTGCTCGCCCTACTCGCCAACTGGTTTTTCGTCGTGTTCCAACTGACCGAGGACCACGACCGGGCCTGGCACGCTGTACCGATCGGCCTGTACTTCCTTGGCATCACGTTCATCTACATGCTGGGCGACTATCCGCCCGCCTGAGCATCCATCAGCCGTCCACCGACACCAGGAACTGCCGCAGAACCTCGTTGAATTCTGCCGGGCGTTCCAGGTTCGGCATGTGGGCCGCCCTCTCGATGACCCTGAGCGTCGAGTCGGGCAGTGCCGCGTGCATGGCCTCCGCGTCTGCGACCGGTGTGTATGTGTCGTCGGCGCCGACGACGACCAGTGCGGGGACGGTGACGCGGGTCAGCAGGGTGCGGTAGTCGGGGCGTTCGGCGCGGCCGCGTAGGGCTGCTGCGGCGCCCTGAGGGGGCGTGGCCGTCATCATGTGGTGGACGTGGGTCTTGACCTGCGGTGAGGCGTACGGGGCGACCATTTTCTCCAGTACTTCGTCGGCGTATCCGCGCATGCCCTCGGCCAGCAGCCGGTCGGCCATCTCGTTGCGGACGGCCTTGCCCGCGGCCGTCTCCGCCGCCGGGAAGGTGTCCGCGAGGACGAGACCCCGGATGCGCTCGCCGAAGAGGCGGTAGCACTCCATCGCGATCTGGCCGCCCATCGAGAGGCCGGCCAGGACGAACTCCCGCACCTTCAGCTCGTCCAGCAGCGCCTCGATGTCGCGGGCGAAGTCGGAGAGCGGGGTGAGGCCGGGGACGACCGGGGAGGCGCCGTAGCCGCGCAGGTCGGGGGCGATGACGCGGCGGGAGGCGGAGAACGCCTCGATCTGCGGGGTCCACATCGTGCGGTCGAAGGGGTGGCCGTGGATGAGGACGAGAGGGAGCAGGGAGGTATCCGCTCCTTTGTCCTCGTATGCGAGGAGGGGTGCCATGTGGATGACCCTAGATCCGGTCAACTCCTCGGTGCAATAAGATCTTTGCCCTCGGTGCAATCCTGGGAGGGGGAGGCTGATGGACGACTACCGGCTTCTCGCCGACCGCATCGCCGACGACATCGCCGCCGGCCGGCTCCGTCCCGGCGAACGGCTCCCTCCGCAGCGTGTGTTCGCGCGCCGCCGCGGGATCGCCGGGTCCACGGCCGGGCGGGTGTACGGCGAGCTTGTGCGCCGGGGGCTGGTCGTCGGGGAGGTCGGGCGGGGTACGTTCGTCCGGGCGACGCCCGTCATGTCGTACGGCCGTCAGCTCGTGGAAGCGGCGACTGCCGCGCCCGTGAATCTGGAGCTCAACTACCCTTCCGCGCCCGGCCAGTCGGAGCTGCTCGCCCCCGCACTCGCCCCGCTCCTGCGCCCCGATGTTCTGACGGAGGCACTGCGTCCGGCGGCGGCCACCGGTACGGCTCCGGGGCGGGAGGCGGCGGTCGGCCTGCTCGCCACCCCGGGTTGGCGGCCTGCCCCTGCTCAGTTGCTCTTTACGGGCAACGCCCGCCAAGCCATCGCCGCCGCTCTTGCCTCGCTGGTCCGGCCCGGGGGTCGGGTCGGTGTCGAGCCGTTGACGTATCCGCTGGTCAAGGAGATCGCGGCGCGGCTCGGCGTCACGCTGGTGCCGCTCGCCGCCGACGAACGCGGTCCGCTCCCCCAGTCGATCGCCGCCGCCCATCGCACGGCCCGCCTGTCCGCGCTCTATCTGCAGCCGACGCTGCACAATCCGACGTCGGTGACGATGGATGAGGCGCGCAGGCGCGAACTCGGCGGTGTGGTTGCCGACTTGGGGATTCCTGTTGTGGAGGACCGCATCTGGTCCTTCCTCGCCGATTCCGAGCCCTTCGCCGTGCATGCCCCCGAGTTGACTTACGTCGTCGACGGGCTGTCCAAACGGGTCGCGCCCGGGCTCACCGTGGGTTTTCTCGTCGTACCGCAGGATCGGGTGGAGGCCGTGGCCGCCGCGATCCGGTCCGGGGGGTGGAGTGCGGGGCGGTTCGCGCTGGAGGCGGCCGTGCGGTGGTGTGGGGACGGGACGGTGGCGCGGCTGGTCGAGGGGAAGCGGGAGGACGCCGCGCGTCGGCAGCGGCTTGTCGCCCGGCACCTCGACGGGTTCGGCATACGGTCCGATCCTCGCGCCTATTACGCCTGGTGGGAGTTGCCCGCGCCCTGGCGTGCGGATACGTTCACGGCCGCCGCGGCCGAGCACGGGATCGCGGTCACTCCTGGGCCCGCGTTCGCCGTGGACCCGGCGCGGACGCCGGACGCGGTCAGGCTCGGGCTCGCGTCCGTTCCTGAGCCGGATCTGGAGCGGGCGTTGCGGACGCTCGCCGACGTCGTACGAGGTGGCATGCGAGGGCCACGGTGAGGCCTAGGGCGACCAGGAGCCAGGAGACGGTGCGCAGGGTGGTGGTGAGGGCGTCGTAGACGGTGCTCGTGGCTGGGTGGTGGGCGTCCTCGGGGAGGTCGGCGAGGGTGAGGCGGCGGCCGATCTCGACGGCGAGGGCGAGGAACGCGCCGCCGAGTGCCGTGCCGAGGGCGGTCGCGGTGAGTGCGCGGCGGCGGCAGGCGGCGACTGCGATGCCGGTGATGGCGGACACGGTGGCCGCCAGGGGGAGCCAGAAGGCTGCGACTTGGAGCACGTGGAACACCTCGTCTGCGGGTTCGTCGTGGCTGGTCGCGCAGTTCCCCGCGCCCCTTTGGGGCGCTGGTGTGGGCGTACGTCTTCAGGCAACGGCCTGCTGGTCCCTTGCGCCACCGGGGTGACTGCATACGAGGGGGCTCTCCGGTGGAGGGTTCACCCGATCGGGTGTCTCATGGTTCTGGGGAGAAGGAGGCCGATCATGCGCACCACCCCGGCCCTGCGGACCCTGGCCGTAGCCCTGCTGACCGGTGGAAGCCTCGCCGTCTCGACGGTGGGCGGCACGGCTCACGCCGGCAGCGGAGGATCCTCCGGTCCGTTCTGGGGCACTGTCGTCTCCGCGACGAAGCTTGACGTGAGGCAGTCGCCGACCGTCCACTCGCACGTCGTCGCCCGGCTGGCACCGGGCAGTCAGGTCCGTATCGACTGCCGGGTCGTCGGACAGAGCGTCAACGGAAACCCGTACTGGTACCGGCTCGTCGGCGTCCAGGCGTGGGCGAGCGCCGCCTTCATCGACACCAACCGGTGACCGGGGGAAGGGAAACAGGGGAGCGCGTGGGCTCCGGCCGGCGGTGCCGGGGCCCACGCGTGCGCAGGTCGCGTCTAAGCGGATCCGTTGAAGTCCGGCTCAGCGCCCGAAGGGGCGCGGGGCTGTATCAATATGCGGCTCCGCCGCGTGGGCGCGACCAGCCACGACGGACCCGCGGCCGACACACCGTCACCGGACTTCCAGCGGAGCGCTTAGCGGGGGAGGCGGTTTCCCTCGGCGTCCTCGTGTGTGTAGTAGCGGTAGAAGAAGACCGTGAAGATGGCGGCCGTGATCAGCAGGCTCATCACCGTGGAGCGCAGCACGCTCGCCCCCGACTGGCTGTAGAGGAACCCGAATGCCGCACCGGCGAAGGCGGACTTCGTCAGTGAGTGCAGTTCCCGCTTCAGCCGCGGGGCCAGGGTCGCCACGGCGATGCAGAGCACGATGAACGCGAGCGCGGTGGTGAAGCCGAACAGGATGTTCCAGCCGGTGATCTCGCCGCCGGAGCGCCGGTTGGCTGCGGCCCAGTAGCCGTAGACGAGCCCGAGGACCACGGGAATCGCATACCTCGCGATCTTGTGGGTGCGCTCGCTGAAGACGTCGGGTGTGGGGAGCCGCGTGGCCGGTCGTCCCCTGGGCGTGGGTGCCGCATGAGCCATGGGAGGACTCCTCTCTTGTCGCCCGCCCCTGTCATCCAGAGCACACCTGGGCGGGTGCTCTGGCAAGTCGGTGGGAAACCCCGGTCGGCTCGGTGAGATACCCGCTTGGCCCCGGTCCGGATGCGGCCCGCTCCCGGCCGTGCTTCGCTGGGCGTCATGAGCGGGCGCGGACTGAGGCCGGTGGGCGGTCGGCGCCCGCTCGTACGACTGCCGGACGCCGTGCCCCGGGATGTGCTGCAACACCACCAGATGCTGCGGGTCCGGGACCGGAGCGTCGCCTGGGTGCCGCCGCTGCTGGTGCTCGTCGGCATCCTGGTCATCGACTGGAACACCACCCGGGACTTCCGGATCATCACCTGGATCGTGCTGGTGCCGGGTATCGCCGCCGCGATCTGCGGGGTGTGGGGCACGGCCGCGTACGCGGTGCTCGCGACCGTCGTCTATCCCATCGCGGACAGTGCCTGGCCGAACGAGTACCAGGCCGGACCGGCCGACTTCTACCTCGTCGCCGTCGGCAGTGTGCTGGCCGTGCTGGCCTGCGCGGTGAGAGTGCGCGGCGAGCGCCGCATGCTGCACATGCGGGACGTCACCGAGACCATCCGCCGTACCGTGCTGCGTCCGCTGCCGCCCGGCTGGGGCGGCCTGGAGCACGCGGCGGTGTATCTGACCGCCGATGTCGAGGCCCGCATCGGAGGCGACTTCTACGACATCCAGCCCGGCCCGCACGGCACGCGCGTCCTCATCGGCGATGTGCAGGGCAAGGGCCTGGGCGCGGTCGAGGCGGCGGCCGCGCTGCTGGGCACGTTCCGCGAGGCCGGCTACCACGAACCGGAACTGGCGACGGTCGCCGACCGCCTGGAGGTGCGGATGCAGCGGCACGGCGGGCATGTCACGGCGCTCGGCCGCGACGACGGGGACCGCTTCGCCACGGCGGTGCTGGTGGGGTTCCCCGAGTGGAGCGCTGGGCGGTTCGGCCGCGGGTCCGTTGTGGCTGGTCGCGCCCACGCGGCGGAGCCGCATATGTCACAGCCCCGCGCCCCTGTGGGGCGCGTTTCGGAGCCCGGCGTCGTCGAGGTCGTTGTTTTCGCCCACGAGCCCCCGCTCCTCGTCGGCCCCGACGGCGTACGCTCCCCGCCGACCGGCGGCGACACCCTCCCCTCGGCCTGAGCACCCTCGCCCCCGCCCAGGACCCGCCGCCCGTCCAGCAGGTCACCCTCGCGCCCGGCGAGACGCTGCTGCTGACCACGGACGGGGTCACCGAGGCCCGCGACACCGACGGCGTCTTCTACCCGCTCGCCACGGAGGTCGCCCGCGCCGTCGCCGCCGACCCGCGCACCGTCGAACCCCGCCGCCTCGTCGCCTTCGTACGGGAGGGTGTGCTGCGGCACTGCGAGGGACGGCTGGCCGACGACACGACGGTGTTCGCCGTACGGCGGCTTATGCCCGCTGATGCGCAGCCCGGTTTGCGGTCCTGATACCCACCTTTGCAGCCGCAGCGGTTACGGTGCTGCGGTAAGTGATCCACGGGGGATTGGGAGGGACGATGCCCGGAACCGTGCTGCTGCTGGCGGCCTCGCCGCTCGGCAAGGGGCGAATGGTGGACGCCGCGTCCGTGCTTCCCGTCCTCGCGGCCGTCCCGCCCGCCGTCCTGTCCGGCACGGACACCGCCAACGTCGTCGAACTCGCCGACCCCCTCGAGCCGCAGGCCGTCCTCACCCGGCTGCGCGCCGCCGCGGGCACCCCCGGCCCGCTCACCGTCTTCGTCACCGGCCAGCTGCAGATCGACCGCCGGCAGTTCCTGCCGCACCTGGCGCTGGCCCGGACGACGCCGTCGACGGTGCGGTACACGGCGTTCCCGTGGCACTGGGTGCGGGAGGAACTGCGGCTGCGGGCGGCGGGGACCACGACCCTCGTCCTCGATCTGCACGCCGACGCGGAGACCTGGGACCATCTGCGGACCCGGCCCTTCGACTCGGGCGGCAACAACGCCGTCTACGGCCGTATCGCGCCGCCGCCTCCCCGGCGGACCGTGGCGGTGCCGTCGTACATGAAGGCCGTGGCGACGATTCTGCGCAGTGGGCACCGGCCGCCGCTGGAGCAGTTGCATCAGCAGGCGTTGAGCCGGATCGCCAACGAGGGTTCGTACGGCGACCTGGTGCTGACGCCGTCGGCGGTGCCGATGCCCGTACCGGTCCCGCGCCCGCAGCATCCGCCGGAGGTCGCCGATCCGCACTCCGCGATCAGCGCCGCCGTACAGGCCGAGCGGCACGACGACGCCGACGCGCTCGCCGCGCATCAGGAGCAGGGCGCGCTCAGGGCGTACGGTCCCGGTTCCGAACAGGCCCTGCACTGGGCCGAAGTCCGCGCGGATCTGGCCATGTTCGCCGGGGACCCCGTCCGCAGCTGCCGTACCTGGCTGGGCGTCGCCTCCGCGCGGCTGGCGGCCGGGCAGGCGCCGTCCGACCCGGCCGTCGAGGCCGCTGTCGACCGGGCGCACCACCAGTGGGGCCGGATCGCCGAACCGGCGCGGGCCCGCGAACTCGGGCCCACGCTCGCCGAGTTGAGGGCTCGGGTGCCGGGGCGTCGGGAGGGCGCGCTGGATCACATCCAGCGGCATCTGAACCAGCTCCGGACACAGAGTCAGTCCGCGCAAACAGCGCACTGAGTTCCGTTTGTGACGCATCCGTACTTCAGTGCCCCGGTGACGAACCCTGGAGTGCCCGCAACCTCCCTGCCATGATGGTGAGTCATGGCTGAGGGGGATGGAGTGGCCGACCGGGACGAGCGAGCGATCCGCGTCCGGCTGGACGAGACCGCGAGCGAGGGCGACCTCGACGCGCTGCGCAAGTGGCTCGAGCGGGAACAGCCGCTCGACGAGATGGTGCGCGAAGGCAGACTGCGGATCCACGAACGGGCCCGCACGGACGAGACCGGTGCCCCGATGGGCGTCGGCATGGAGATCGTCATCCAGCTGATCGGAGCCGCCGGGGGCGCCGTCTTCCTTCAGCTGCTCAACCAGGTCGGACGGTCCGTCGATGCCTGGCGTGCCAACCGCCGTCAGGTGGAGGACGGCGAGCCGCCCGCGGGAACCGTCGACCCGTTGGATGGCGACGGGTAGGCCGGTGAGCCCCAGCAAGAACCGGGCGCTGCTGGTCGGAGTGTCCACGTACGAGGACAAGAACCCGCCGCGTGGGGTGCCCGGAGACCTTCCAGCCGTCGATCACAATCTGACGATGCTCAGACGGGCGCTGCTGCGGGGCGGTGTGTTCGACGAGGACTCGATCACTGTCTGCCGATCGCCCTCGCAGGACGAGTTCAACGAGGCGCTGCACTCCGCCGCCGCGGAGACCGACGGGCTGCTCCTGCTGTACTTCGCCGGGCACGGCGCGACGCCCAGCTCCGGCGACCCGCTGTTCCTGCAGATGCGCAATGCGCGCGTGATCAGGGGCGGACACAGCGTCTTCCACGGTGCGGCGAAGTACGACGACGTGCAGACCGTGCTGCTCAGCAGCCGGGCCGAGCGGATCGTGGTCGTCCTCGACTGCTGCTTCGCCGGCAACGCGGGCGTCGCCTGGGAGCGGGAGCACGAGGTCCACAACAAGCGGCGGGTGCTGCTGCTGATGAGCGTGCAGGCCAACCACCGCATCGACGCGGGCGACGCCGCCACACCGACGCCGTTCACCGCCCAGCTCGTACAACTCCTGGAGAAGCCCGGCGAGTTGTCGTTCCGCTGGCTCTCCGGCCAGTTGCGTGAGGAGATGGCCGGGCAGAAGACCACGCGTGGTGAGTCATGGGTGCCGCAGAGCCGGGCCGAGCCCGGCGAGGACGTGCTGCTGTCCCGGAGGCCTCAGACCGGTGTCGTGCGGCCGCCGCGGAGCGGGCCACCTGCCGTGTCGCCCAGACCATCGCCCCTCCTGAAGCACCTGCGCCACCGCGCCGCCGCCCTCGGCACGCTCGTCCTCACCGTCACCGCCTTCGCCTTCGGCTCCTACGGCCTGTACGCCCTCGTCGGCTCCTCCCCCGCCTGCGCGCCGCCCCTCGAACTGCGCGTCCTGGCCGACCCCGACCTGGAACCGACGGTCACGGCGGCGGCGGACGAGTATCTGACGTCGGAGGAGAACACGGACGGGGATGGGTGCCGGGTCAGTGGGATCACTGTGTACAGCGCCCGTTCCGCCGATGTGGTGACCGCGCTGCGCGAGGAGTCCGAGCCCTGGCAGGAACCCCGTGCGGAGGAGACCAACCCGCAGCGGGACATCGGGCCGCAGGCCGACATCTGGATCCCGGGCTCGCCCGCCGCCGCCCAACGGGCCGAACACGAGCGGGACACCAATCCCAAGGCCTGGCTGGAGGTGGAGCAGCAGCCCCTCGCGTACTCCCCGATCGTCCTCGCCGTACCGTCCGCCGTCCCCGCCGCCGACCAGCGCACCGGCCGCAAGCTCAGCGAGCTGATCGCCGACCTGCGGGGCCGCGCGGACCAGGCCGAAGTGCGCCGTACCGACCCGGAGTTCGCCGACTCGGCGCTGTTCGCCACGATCGGCCTGTACGACGGCGCCGACCGTGCGCTCGACGTGGAGAAACGGCTCGACCAGCCGGGGCCGCCGTCCGACACGGCCGCGCAGCTGCTGTGCGAACTGCCCCGGAACGACGCGGTGGACGACCGCACGGCCGTCCTCGTCCCCGAATTCCTGCTGAAGTCCGGGGTCGGCTGCGACAGCCAGCGGCGCAGCCCCCGGATCGCCGAGTACCCGAGGAACGTGCCCGGCCTGGAGCCCACGTTCGTGCGGGTGCGCTGGCAGGACGGCGACCTGGACCGGGCCGCGCGGGATGCCGCCGTGGCGGACTTCCGCTCCTGGCTCACCGACGGGCAGGGGCGGGACGCGTTCGCGCGCGCCGGTTTCCGCGAGCCCACCGGCCGCCGTCTGCTGCTGGACGGGAGCGGGCCCGCACCCGGGGTGCTGCCCGATCCCAGTCCGTTGAAGGAGGCCGCCGGACGGGACGAGACGGAGACGGCGTTACAGGCCTACCGCGCCGCCCACGGTCCCGGCCGGGTCCTCTTCCTGCTCGACAGCTCCGGCTCGATGGCCTCCCTGTGGGACGGGCCCAGCGGCGGCCCCGGTCTGCTGAAGCAGTCCCTCGGCGGCCTCGGCGGCCAGGACGAGTACGGCGTGCGGAGGGTCGCGGACACCCCCGAAGGCGACCGGTACGAGACCCTGCTCCCCCTCACCACCCACGACCGCGAGGACGCCGTACGCAGGATCGACCAGGCCGAGGTCCGGTCCGGCGCCGACTCCGATCCGCACGCCGCGCTGCTCGGCGCGCTCGACGACATGGCGGGCCTCGGCGCCGACGACCGCCCCCAGCTGATCGTCTACATCACCGACAGCGGGGACCACGACCGGATGACCGGCGGGAAACTCGACGAGGTGCTGACCCGGGCGGATTCGGCGGGCGTACCGGTGGCGATGGTGTCGCTGCGCGGCGGAGCCTGCGGAGCGGGCAAGCCGGACGCCCGGATCGCCGCGGCGAGCGGCGGCCGCTGCCTGGACGCCGACGACGACATCGGCAAGGGCCTGTCCGCCGAGGTCGAACGGACGGGACTCGGGGAGGACCAGTGATCCGACGGACGGCGGCGCTGCTCGCCCTGCTGCTGGTGGCCGCCTGCACCGGCGGCGGGGACGGCACGTCCGCCGAGCCCTCCGACGACGTGGTCGGCGACATCGTGATCGCCAGCGGCCTGGACGTCACCGGCAAGAGCGGCATCCGCCAGCAGCTCATCGACGCCTGGAACGACCGGCAGGCCAAGGCGGGCACCGGATTCAAGGCCACCCTGGTCGAACTCACCGGCAGCGCCGACGAACAGCGCAGTCAGCTCCTCGGCGCCCTCCAGTCGGGCAGCGCCACCTACGACGTGGTCAACCTGGACGTCACCTGGATACCGGAGTTCGCCGAGTCCGGTCTCGTACGACAACTGCCCGACGACCTGCTCGACGACGACGTCATCGACTCCGTGGCCGACACCGCCCGCTGGGACGGCAAGGTGTACGCGGCGCCGTTCAACAGCGACGTCGGGCTGCTCTACTACCGGCGCGACCACTTGAAGGCCGCGGGCCTGGAGCAGACCGAGCTGACGGGCGACCTCACCTGGAAGAGGCTGCTCGGCGTGATCGACTCCCTCGGCGGCGACGTGCCCGGGGCCTACGAGAAGGGCTGGACCACGCAGCTCGGCCCCTACGAGGGCCGCACCGTGGGCGCCGTCGAGGCGTTCGCGTCGGCGGTGCCGGACCTGGAGCTGACCGACGAGCGGGGCGAATACACCGGCGACGCCGAGACGCTGGAGAGGGGAATCCGGGAGCTGCGCGAGCGCACCCGGACGCCGTACATCCTCCGGGACGCCTTCGACTCGAACGAGGCCACGTCGATGGCGGACTTCGCCGCGGGCCGCACGACGTTCCTGCGGCACTGGCCGTATGCCTACGGCACCCTGCACCAGACCCTCGACGAGAGCCGGCTCGGCGTGGTCCCGCTGCCCGGCAAGGCGGTGCTCGGCGGGCAGAACCTGGCGGTGACGCGGGCCTCGCCGCGGGCGGGGAAGGCCATGGAGCTGATCAAGTTCCTCACCGGCGAGGAGAGCGAACGCTGTCTGCTGGACGCGGGGTTCGCGGCGACCCGGGAGTCGGCGTACACCGACGACACGGTCGACTGCACGGCGGCGGCCACGCCCGCGCCGTCCGCGACGGGCGAGCGCGCCGACGACATGCCCCGCGAGGCAGGCCGCCCGGCCTACGCCCGCGCCACGCTCCTCCCCGCACTGCAGCAAGCCGTCCAACGCCCGCGCACCGCGCTGTACGGCGCCTTCACCCAGACCGTCATCGCCCAGCTGGGCCTCCTGTTCACCGATGACCCGCCGCCGGAGGAGGAGCTGGCCGAGAAACTGCATGCCGCCCTGAAGAAAGCCCTGCCCGGCTGATCACCCCACCAGATACGCCAGCGCCCCCGCCACCAGCGTCCGCACCCCCGGCGCGACCACCGTCAGGTCGGGCGCGAAGAGCGGGCTGTGGTTGCTGGGGACCGCGTCGATTCTCGCCATGAGGTCCTCGCCCTCCGCCGTGTCCCAGACCGCATCCGGGGTGCTCGTCACGAACCAGAAGGAGTACGGCAGCCCGCCCTCGGCGAGCTGCGCGAAGTCCTCGCTGCCCATCGCCGAACCGGGGTCGAAGACGGCGGCGGAACCGAAGACCTCGCGGTGCACCGCGGCGATACGGTCATGGGTCGCGGGGTCGTTCACCGTCGCCGGGAAGTCGCTGCCCAGCGTCACCTCGGGCTCGCGCGGGCAGCCGGCGGCCAGGCACTCGCCCTGGGCGATACGCCGGATCGCCTCGACCATGCGGTCCCGTACCGCCGCCGACTGTGTGCGCAGGTTGAGGGAGATCCGGGCGGTGGCGGGGATGATGTTCGCCGCCGTGCCCGCCTCGATACGGCCGACGGTCAGGACGGCCGACTCGCGCGGGGCGACCTCGCGGCTGACGACGGTCTGCAGCCGGGTCACCAGATAGGCGGCGGTCACCACCGGGTCGACGGTCGTCTCGGGACGCGAGCCGTGTCCGCCGCGCCCGTGCACCACGATGTCGACGTCCGTGGTGGCGGAGAGGATCAGCCCGGGGTGGTGGCCGAACAGGCCCACGGGACCCGGCGCCACATGCTGGCCGAGCAGGACGTCAGGGCGCGGTACACGGTCGTAGAGCCCGTCCGTGACCATCGCCGAGGCGCCCTGGCCGGACTCCTCGGCGGGCTGGCCGACCACGATCAGCGTCCCGGACCAGGCTTCCCGTCCGGCGGCCAGCGCCTGCGCCGCGCCCGTCAGCCAGGTCACGTGCATGTCATGCCCGCACGCGTGCATCACCCCGGGGGCCTGCGAGGCGTACGGCAGCCCGGTCTGCTCCTCGACCGGCAGCGCGTCCATGTCGGCGCGCAGCAGCACGGTCGGGCCGTCGCCGTTGCGCAGCAGGCCGGTGACGCCGGTGCCGCCGATGCCCTCGGCCGTGTCGAATCCGGCCGCGGTGAGGCTCTTGGCGAGCCCGGCCGCCGTGCGGTGCTCGCGGAAGGCCAGTTCCGGGTGGCGGTGCAGATCGCGGTAGAGGTCCTCGAGGGCGGGGAGGGGGAGGTCGGCGGTGAGGTCCAGCGCGGTGCGTGCGGCAGCAGACGTCATGGCGTCAGGGTAGGGCGATCACCTGTCGGGTCCGCGTATGCGGAAGGCCGCCGGCGGGACGAGGGGGAGTGTGTCCCGCCGGCGGCGGTTCATGGGGTCGGTCCGTGCGTCAGAACGCGGGGACCGCGGAGGGGCGGGCCTTGTTGATGTTGCCGACGAGGTTGTTGGTCAGCGGGAAGTTGGCGCTGCCCCACTTTTCGTGGTCCTTGATGTTGGAGCTCCACAGCGCGTCGCGCGGCGTCTTGGCCATGTACTCCATGGTGACCAGGGCCGGCGTGTCCCAGCCGCCGTCGCTGTGGGCCTCCGGAACCTCGCTCCACTTGGCGAAGCGGAAGGCGTGCGTGCCGGCGCCGTCCTTGTGGTAGACGATCTTGACGTGGTTGCCGTCCATGGGCACCTCGTTGATCGGGTGGGTGCTGTAGCCCTTGTGGCGTGAGGCGGCCAGGTAGCGGGGCCGCTCCTCGCCCTGCTTCTGGAAGACCACGACGGTCTCCCAGTCGTGACGGTGGCCGAAGGCGTCGGCGCCGTTCAGCGTCTGGTCCTTCTCGAAGTAGAGCGTGTAGACGTACGCGCACCAGCCGTTCTTGCACATCGACTGGGAGTACGTGTTGGCCTTGCCGAGGTGGCCGTTGCGGCAGCCGCCGGTGATCGTCCCGGTGTTGTCGAGGCCGCCGTTGAGCCGTCCGCTCGAGTCCACCGCCGCCGCGGGGAAGCAGCTGTTCCCGTCGTAGTCGAAGCGCGGCATGTACTTGTTCTGGAAGGTGGTCGCGTTCCAACCCTGGGGTTGCATGATCGAGGCGTTGGCGCTCCCCGCCAGGCCCGCGGTCAGCGCGGTGGCGGCGACGGCCACCAGCGCGGCCTTCCCGAAGCGGGACGTTCTCTTGCTGATGCTCTTGGTCATGCGGGTGCTCCAGTGGTGGTTCGTTCGGCCGGGATTCCGGCGGGACGAGACCGAGACTGGAGCGCGGGGAGTTGATCGGCGGCATGCTCTGATCAGGGCGATCAATCGTCCTCGGCGTTTCGGGGGGATGTTCCTCGTGGCGTCACCTCCTGTTCCCCCGCGGCCTTGGCGTCGCACTCGAACCGGACGGTCTTGCCGGGCCGGTCGGTCGCGGGAACCCACCCCCACCGATCCGTGACGGCCTCGACGATCACCACTCCGCGCCCGCCCTCGGCGAGTTCGTCCACAGCTGTGGACAACGGCGGGCACGGGCTCGTGTCGGTGACCTCGACGCGCACTCCCCGCTCCCGCGGCAGCCGCAGGATCAGCACCGTGGCACGCCGGCCGGGACAGTGGCGTACGACGTTGGCGATCAGCTCGGTGAGCGCGAGGGACGCCGAGTCGTACAGGTCGTCCATCTCCCAGGCCGTGAGGTACAGGCGGAGGATGCGGCGCAGGTGCCGGGCGGAGTGCTCACCGAGGGTGAAGGCGGTGCCGTACCGGGCGCCAAGTCCTTCCTCGTGGGAGGCAGTTACGCGATTCATGTCATCAACGTGGAGTCATGTGATTACGCTCGGCTACAGACCGAAACGAACGCCGCGCCGCGTTCCGATCTGGGGGTGACCGCCCATGCCCAACGTCCGCAAACTCGACCCCACCGCCTCGCCGCTGGACTACTTCGGCTCCGAGCTCCGCCGGTTCCGGGAGTCCGCGGGGATGTCCCAGCAGGAGCTGGGTGACTGCATCTTCTGCACCGGCTCCCTGGTGGGCCAGATCGAGACCGCCCACAAGGTGCCGACCAGGGAGTTCGCGGAGCGGGCGGATGCGGCGCTGCTGACGGACGGGTGTTTCTCGCGGTTGGTCGGACTGGTGCTGCGGAGCCAACTGCCGACGTGGTTTCAGCCGTTCGCCGACATGGAAGCGAAGGCGACGTACATCTCCACGTATCAGTGCCAGCTGGTGTACGGGCTGCTGCAGACGGAGGAGTACGCGCGGGCCGTGCTGGCAACGGGGCGGCCGGACAGGCTCGACGATCTGGTCGCGGCCCGCATGGAACGCCAGCGGATCCTCAGGCGGGAGCATCCGCCCCTGACGTTGGTGGTGCTCGACGAGGCGGTGCTGCACCGGCCGATCGGTGGCCCGGAGGTCATGCGGAAGCAACTCCAGCACCTGTTGAGTCTCCAGGACGAGCGCTGGGTCCAGCTCCAGGTGCTGCCCTTCGGGGTGGGCGAACACGCAAGCCTGGATGGCACGTTCACTCTGCTTCGCTTCGACGGCGACCCGGACGTCATCTACACCGAGGACCTGATCTCGGGCCACATGACGGCCAACCCGGACACCATCCGCGACGCTGCCCTTCGTTACGCTGGCTTGCAGGGAGCCGCCCTCTCCGTGGAGGATTCGGCGGAACTGATCAAGGGCGTACTGGAGGAGCGTTATGGGCAGCACAACGGATCTGGCCAACGTCCCCTGGCGTAAGTCCAGTTACAGCGGAAGCACGGGCGGCGAATGCGTCGAGGTCGCCGACCTCACTCCGCACATCGCCGTCCGCGACTCCAAGAACCCCGAGGCCGGCACCCTCACGCTCTCCCCGGAGGCGTACGTCGCCTTCGTGGGTCACGTCGGGTGCGTCGGCGCGTAGCCTGCGCCTCAGCCCCTGTACTTGCCGAGGGCGATCAGCAGGCAGTACGCGGCGAACGTCTTCGGGTCGTTCAGGTAGATCTTGACCCACTCGCCCTTCGACTTGACGAACGACCAGATCCACAGGGCGGTCGAGCTCGGCTCGCTCTGCTGGTCGCGCATCATCCGGTTGAAGCGCTCGCTCAACGTGCCCCAGTTGTTCTCCATGTCCACGTACTGCGACGGCAGGCGGGACTCCTGCACGTTCGGGGCGGAGGCGAGGTGGAAGAAGTCGGCGATCGGGCGGAAGCGTGACCCCTCCGCGAGGGCCTGGGCCAACATCAGGAACGCTCGGTCCCGGCTTTCTGCTCCAGGTCCATGTAGTTCTCCTTGAAGCCCGCCCACACGCTGTTACTGGTCGAGGACTGGCCTTGGTCGGCGTAGTGATACCGGCCGTCGTTCGCCCACCAGCCCATCAGGTACAGGTCCGAGGCGCGCATCCGCACGCGTACGTAGGTGTCGCTGTACGCGTCCTCGACGTCGATGTCGACGTACGTCTGACTCGCGGCCGTGTCCGTGTGCATGACCTGGTAGCCGGCGCCCGGCACCGCGGCCTGGTTGCCGCTGTCGACCGCGTTGCGAATCGCCCTGACGACCTGGACGTAGCTCGTCGGGCTGTTCGGGTCGCTGTCCCCGATCTTCCACGTGATGTGGCCGTCGGCGGCGCGGGATCCGGCCTTGCCCCACTGACGCTCGCAACCGGAACGTTGATTGCCACGTCCCTTTTGTCAGGTCAATCAATCCCGTGGGCGGAAGGGGATTGATGGACATCACATGCCGCATCGCCTGGATGTCACCCGTGGGCCACCTGGCCGTCACCGGGCGGCTTGTACGTTCGTCGCGCTCGATGTCGCTTTCGCCAGCTATTTCGCCACGTATCGGGCCACGTACAGGGAGGTGCGCATGGGGCGCCCGGAAAGACCGCTGGACCCGACGGCCGGTCCCGTGCCGCGCCTCGCGCACGAGCTGAGGAAGCTGCGCGGCAACGCGGGGAGTCCCTCGTACCGGGCGATGGCCGAAACCGCGGGCTTCTCCGCGACAACGCTGTCGCAGGCAGCGGCGGGCGAACGGCTGCCGTCCCTCGCCGTCGTCCAGGGCTATGTACGGGCCTGCGGCGGCGACCCGGACGAGTGGGAGTCGCGGTGGAAGGACGCCGAGGCGGAGGTGGCGGGGGAGGTCCGGGAGGACGAGGAGGACGCGGCGCCGCCGCCGTATCGGGGTCTCGCCCGGTTCGAGCCTTCCGATCAGGGGTTGTTCTTCGGCCGGGACCGGCTGACGGAGGACCTGCTCCAGCTGGTGTGCGGGCACCGGTTCGCCGCCGTGTTCGGGGCGTCCGGCAGCGGGAAGTCCTCGCTGCTGCGGGCCGGACTGATACCCCGGCTGCAGAAGGAGATCGCGGAGCGGGGGCGTCCGGCGGTGCTGCGGGTGCTGACGCCCGGCGCCCGGCCCGCCGCCACGTACGCCCATCTGCTGGCCCCGGCGGCGGACGAGCCGGAGAGCTGGGTGGTGGTGGACCAGTTCGAGGAGGTCTTCACCCTGTGCCGGGACCGGGCGGAGCGGGCCCGGTTCATCGACCTGCTGCTCGCCGCCCGGGACCCCGGCAGCCGGCTGCGGGTGCTCATCGCCGTACGGGCCGACTTCTACCCCCGCTGCGGCGAGCACCGCGGCCTGGCGGACACGCTGTGCGGCGCCGGACTGCTGGTCGGCCCGATGACCGCGGACGAGTTGCGCGAGGCGGTCGTCAAGCCGGCGCAGGAGGCCGGGCTCCTGGTAGAGCGGGAGCTGACCGCGCGGATCGTGGAGGAGGTCCTCGACGAGCCCGGCGGGCTGCCGATGCTCTCGCACGCCCTGCTGGAGACCTGGCGTCGGCGCAAGGGCCGGGTGCTCACCCTGGCCGCGTACCAGGCGGCCGGCGGGGTGCGCGGTGCCATCGCGGCGAGCGCCGAGGAGGCGTACGGGCAGCTGACCGCACTCCAGGCCGACGCCGCCCGGCGGCTGCTGCTGCGGATGGTCGAGCCCGGTCAGGGCACACCCGACACCCGGCGGCCGCTCACCCGGGCCGAGCGGGAGGAGTGGGCGTGTCCCGACGTGCCGGTGGTGGTGGAGCGGCTGGCCCGCGCCCGCCTGCTGACCGTCGACGAGGATGCCGTCCAGCTCGCCCACGAGGCGTTGATCACCAGCTGGCCGCGGCTGCGCGGCTGGATCGAGGAGGACCGCGAGCGGCTGCGCCACCACCGTCGGCTGACCGAGGCCGCCCGGGTCTGGCTTGAGCACGACCGCGACTCCGGTGCCCTGTACCGGGGCACGCGTCTTGACCGGGTGGCGGAGCTGTTCCCCGACCACGAGGACGACCGCTCCCTGACCGTGCCGGAACGCGAGTTCCTCACCGCCGCGCTGGCCGCCCGCGAGGCGGAGCGCCGGGCCGCCGCCCGCTCCACGCGTCGGACTCGGGCCGGGGTGGGCGTACTGGCGGCGGTCCTCGCGGTGGCGCTGGTCGCTTCTCTCGCCGCCTGGACGCAGAGCCGGGACAACGAGCGCCGCCGGGTCGACGACGCGGCCCGCCGCGTCGCCGCCCTCGCCGACTCCCTGCGCACGACCGATCCCCGCACCGCGCAGCTGCTGGGTGTCGCCGCCTGGCGCGTGGCCGAGCTGCCGGAGTCCCGGCGGGCGCTGCTGGGCTCGCTCGGCCAGCAGGAACTGGACACCTTCAGTGACCGGGCACCCGGGGACGGCCCCTTCCGCCGGCTGACGGACTCCGGTCGCACGCTGCTCAGCGTCGAGGGGCGTACCTGGCGGACCTGGGACGTGGCACGGCACCGGCGGATCGCCGAAGGGCGGCTGCCGGAGGACGGCACCGCGGTCGGGGTGAGCCCGGACGGGCGGCTGCTGGCGATCCAGGGGGGTGACGGGGACGACGGCACCGCGGTCGCGGTGAGCCCGGACGGGCGGCCGATGGCAGTCCAGGGGGATCGCCGGGACGACGGGGTACGGCTGTGGGACACGACCGCCGGACGATGGTTCGGTGACCGGCTGCCGGCCTCGACCTTCGTGGAGTTCGCCGAGCGCACGTACGTCGTGCACGGCGTGGACGACGCCAGGGCGTGGGTGCACTCGGCCGCGGACGGAAAGCCGCTGTTCGAGACCGAGTCGATGAGCATGGCCACGGCGGCCCCGAGCGCCGACGGACGGCTCCTCGCGGTCTGCCCCGCCGGGGACGGCCCACTCCAGGTGCGGGATCTGACGGACCGGAGGACGGTGCACGGGCGCTGGGAACGCGCGGCCGACATCTGCGGCCAGGAGTACGCGCATCTGGTGCTCGGCGGTGGACACAGGCTCGCCGCGGTGATCCCGAGCGGCGTGCGGGTCTGGGACGTCCGGTCGGGGGAGCAGCTGGCCGACCTGCCCGAGACGGGAGTGAGGTACGCCGCCTTCAGCAAGGACGGGACCTTCCTGGCGACCGCCGACGGGGAGGAGATCAGGGTGTGGCGGATGGGCGTCGACGCCCCGGTGTTCCGGCACCCCCTCAACAACCAGCATCTGCACGGCGGTCTCGCCTGGGACCCCGAGCGCCCGGTGCTGCGCTACCTGGAGGGCGGCACCGCCCACTCCCTGGACGTCGCGAACGCCGTGACCTCCGTCTGGCAGGACGAGCCGCTGGGCAAGGTGCTGATCAGCCCGGACGGCCGCACCCTGGCCACCGCCCGCCGCATCGGCGAAACCGGCGACAGCTACCGCTTCGAGCTGCGCGACACCCGCGACAACCGGCTCCTGAGGACACTGCCGGCCATGCCGCTCCCCGTCTCCCGCGACCCCTCCATGCCGGTGCACGCGGAGGCCACCCTCCCGCTCCTGGCCTTCTCCCCCGACGGCAAGGCACTCGCGTACGCCGTCTCGGCGCCCGGGTACACGGCGTCCCCGCAGCGCCTCACGGTCTGGGACGTCGCCCAGGGCCGGACCCGCACCACGCTCGACCTCGCCACGAGGACATCGGCCGGGGCGGTGATCACGATCGCCCTCGGCCCGGACGCCCGCACGCTCCAACTCACCCGCACCCCGGGCGTCGGCGAGCTGAGCAATGAGACCTGGGACCTCGCCGGCCACCGCCGGACGGCGCTCCTCACCGGCCTGTCCAGCAGCCACCTGGCCGTTCGCCCCGACGGCGGGCTCCTGGCCGGCGACAACCGCACGGCGGCCCTGCCCGGCGGCAGCTCCACCCCACGCGACCTGGCCAAGGGCGACGAGATCAGTGCCCTCGCCTTCGCCCCGGACGGTTCGCGGCTCATGGCGGGGGACCAGACGGGCCGGGTCGCGCTGTGGGACGGAGAAGTCCGGCAGCGGGAGGGGACCCTGCCCAACGCCTTCCCCGCGCTTCCGGAGGGCGTGGCCGACGCGATCATCGACGACACCTCCGAGGCCGTCAGCGCCCTCGCCGTCAGCCCCGACGGCCGCACGCTCGCGGTGGGCGGCGAGGCGGGAAGTCTGCAGCTGTGGGACATCGCCAGCCACCAGCCGCTCGGCGGACCGCTGACCACACCTGGCGACGGGATCGACACGGTGGCGTTCGGCGCGGACAGCGGCACGCTGTACGCGGGAAGCGCGCACGTGCCTCTCCAGCGCTACACGATCGACCCGTCGAAGGCGGTCGCGTCGGTGTGCGCCCGGACGGGAGGGGACGGGCTGACGCGGACGGAGTGGCGGACGTACGTGACCGACGTGCCGTATCGCAAGGTGTGCGGGGACTGACCCGTCCGGCATTGGTTCGCCTGGTCAGAGGCGATTGATTGACGTGATCGAGAGGCTGGCCGATCAACTCCCGGGTCGTGACGATCGAGCTGTCGCTGCCCCGGTCCGAATCCCCCCTCGGCCGGGGCAGTGGCCCGACCGACCAACGGGCAAGGGTGCTGATTTAGGGGAAACGTAACAGCACACTCGTTCGAGTGAACGGCTCCGCATTCGCTGTGCAGGCTCCGCGTCTACCCTGGGAGGGTCGCGTCGAGCGAAGGAGGTCTGTCATGGCGACGGCGGAGCCGATCATCATGCCGGGGTATCAGGGCGAGGCCATTCACGGGCCGTACGACGACCCTGACGGCGACAGCGACGCGGACGGCGGCGTGTCCGACAACTCGGACTCGAGCGTAGCGACAGCCTTCGAGCGCATCAGCGCGGCGGCCCCCAGGGGCTGGCGCGTGGAGCTGATCGAAGGGGAGATCTACGTGACGCCACCGGCCAACGGGGAGCACGAGGAGTTTGTGTCGGAGCTCGTTGACCAGGTCACTGACCGACGTCCCGATCGATCGCTGCGCAACTACACGGGCATCGGCCTCAACGTCCCCGGCGCCTCCGATACCGGTCACGTCGTCCCGGACCTGGCCGTCGCCCCCAAGGGCAGCTTCGACAGTGCGGAGGAGTGGCACGACCCCTCCGCCGTCCTCCTCGTCGCCGAGGTCACCTCCGACAGCACCGCCGTCCGGGACCGCGAGAAGAAGATCCACGGCTATGCCCGCGCGGGCATCCCCGTCTACCTGCTGATCGACCGGGAGGAGGCGGAGGTGACGGTCTACTCCGAGCCCTCGGGCGACGACTATGCCCAGGGCGCGAAGCACAAGCTCGGCCTCGCCGTGCCGCTCCCCGAGCCGCTCGGGTTCGAGTTGGACACCGGGGAGTTCTAGGACTGCTGCTGGACCTGCTGCTGTGGTGGTTCCGGCTCCGCCGCCCTCGCCGGGCCCGCGTTCGCGGCCAGCAGGAGGGTCGCTACGGCGATGACGGCGGCGGCGATGCCTCGGGCGTAGCGCTGGGTGGGGCTGGTGCGATCGAGCACGGCGACCTCACAGCGGCGGTGTGTTGAGGAGTGTGATTAAGCGGGTCTCCTACGCGCGTTTAATCCGCCGTTTAACCTAGAGGCTGTGCTTGCCGAACGGCAAGAGGGGCCAGGGGAGTTGGGCGGAATGCCGGAGCGGGACGACCCGGAGATCATCGGGCGCCGGGTGCAGCGACTGCGGGTCGAGCGCGGGCTGACGCAGCGGCAGTTGGCCGAGCCTGCTTACACGCCTGCCTATGTCTCCACCCTGGAGGCGGGGCGCGTCCGGCCCTCCGACGACGCGCTGCGGCATCTCGCCGAGCGGCTCGGCGTCGGCTTCGACGAGCTGGCCAAGGGGCGGCCCGCCCGGCTCGTCACCGAGCTTCGGCTCAAGCTCACCGGCGCTCAGCGCACCCTCGCCACCGGCGAGACCGAGGCCGCCGCCCATGCGTTCAGGGCCGTGCTGGACGAGGCCGAGCCGCACGGGCTGGCGGAGGAACAGGCCGCCGCGCTGCTGGGGCTGGGCGAATGCGGGACGCAGACCGGCGAGCTGGTCGAGGCGCGCAAGTGTTTCGAGCGGGCCGAGGAGACCCTGGCCGACGCACCGCTGCCCGCCCGTGTCCCGGCGATCCGCGGCCGGGCCGTCGCGCACTACCTCGCCGGTGAACTGCGCTACGCCGTCTACCTGTTGGAGTCCACCCTCGACGAGCTGAACCGGAGCGGCCTGCACGACCCGGACGCCCTGCTGCTGCTCTACGCCTCCGCCATCGGGCCGTACATGGACATGGGCGCCCACGCCCGTGCCGCCCAGGCCGCCGAGTTCGCCCTCGCGCTCGCCCCGCGCGCGGGCGACCCGGCGCTGGTGGCCCGTATGCACCGGTCGGTCGCCCGCACCCTGCTCGCCGAAGGGCGGCTCGCCGAGGCCGACGCCTCGCTGGCCAAGGCGGCCGAGCTGTACCGGCAGCTGCAGATCCGCACCGAACTCGCCAACTGCCACTGGATGCGCGGGTACGTGTGCGCGCAGAACGGCGAACTGGAGCGCGCTGAGGACGAGTTGAGGGCCGCCCTCGACATGCTCTCCGCCAAGCGCGCCGCCCTCTACAGCAGCCAGGTCGCCGTCGAGCTGGCCGACGTACTCCACCGGAGGGGCAAGTCCGAGGAGGCGGCGGCCCTCCTGAACGGAGTCCTCGGTGACCTGTCCTCCGAGCGCGGCGCCGTCCACGCCGCCGCCGCGCACCGACTGCTCGGGATCATCGCCGAGGACACCGGGGACACGGACGACGCCGAGGAGCACTACGTCCGCGCGCTCAGCCTGCTGGAGCGCGCCGGTGCCGCCGGTGATCTCGCCGACCTGTGCCGGCTGCTCGGCGATCTGCTGCGCCGGACCGGGCGCGTGGAGGCGGCCCTGGACGCGTACCGGACGGGGCTGGGACACCGTACGGCCCCCGGCACCACCACCCTCGGACCCGCACCCGCACAGCCCCCTCTGTGAGAAGGACGGGCCTTCCCACAGGGGTTGCGGTTAGCCTGCGCGGGGAACGAGGGACGATCAGGGCGAGGCGCGTGGAGAACCAACGGACTGTGGCCGACGGCCTGCGGCTCGCCGTACGCACTCTCGTGTACGCCGTGCTCGGCGGCGCCGCGCTCATCGCCATCGCCACCGTCGTCTCCGTGCTCGGGCCGATGGTGGCCCTCGACCTCTACACACCGCCCGTCGCCGCCTGGTGGACCGTCTTCACCGCCGTCGCCGTCCAGGGCGTGCCCTTCCTGCTCCTCGGGACGGTGGTCTCGGCGGCGATCGGGGCCTTCGTACCGGAGAAGGTCTTCAGCCGCCTGCTGCCGAAGAACCAGGCCCTCGCCGTGCCGGTGGCCGGTGCGGCAGGCGTTGTGCTGCCGGGGTGCGAGTGCGCGTCCGTGCCGGTGGCGGGCAGCCTGATGAGGCGAGGGGTCGCCCCGGCCGCCGCGCTCGCCTTCCTGCTCTCCGCGCCCGCGATCAACCCCGTCGTCCTCGTCGCGACCTCCATCGCCTTCCCGGGGCAGCCGATGATGGTCCTCGGGCGGCTCGTCGCCTCCCTCGCGACCGCCGTCGTCATGGGCTGGCTGTGGGTGCGCTTCGGCAAGGAGGAGTGGCTGCGGCTGCCGAAGGGCCGTACGACGCCGAACGCCACGACCGGGCTGCGCGGCTTCGCCTCCGGGCTCCAGCACGACTTCCTGCACGCGGGCGGCTTCCTCGTCCTCGGCGCGGCTGCCGCGGCGACCTTCAACATCGCCGTCCCGCGCTCCGTCCTGGACGTCTTCACCGGTTCCGCCTGGCTGTCGGTGCTGCTGCTGGCCGTCCTCGCGGTCGTGCTGTGCGTGTGCAGCGAGGCAGACGCCTTCGTCGCGGCCTCGCTGACCGGGTTCTCGCCGACCGCGCGGCTGGCGTTCATGGTGGTGGGCCCGATGGTCGACCTGAAGCTGATGGCATTGCAGGCGGGGACCTTCGGGCGGGGCTTCGCGCTGCGGTTCTCGTCCGTGACCTGGGTGGTGGCCGTGGCGAGCAGCGTGCTGGTGGGGTGGTGGCTGCTGTGAGGCGCTACGGCTCGGCGATCCTGCTCCTTCTGACCGGCGCCGCGATCCTGCGGATCTCGCTGTTCAGCGAGCTGTACCTGCGGTATGTGCAGTCGGGGCTACGGCCGTATCTGGTCGTGTCCGGGGCGGTGCTGGTGCTGCTGGGGACGGCGGCAGGGGTCGTACGGTGGCGGGGGCGGCACACGGATGAAGCGGATGAAGGGGAAGAGCACGAGGAAGGTCATGGGCATGCGCATCCCGGGCCCCGGCTGGCCTGGCTGCTCGCCCTTCCCGCCCTCGCCCTGCTCCTCTTCCCTCCCCCGGCGCTCGGGTCCTACAGCGCCGGGCGTGAGGCGGCGCAGCGGGCGGCTCAAGGGGTCGGGACCTTCCCCGCGCTGCCCGCCGGGGACCCGGTGCGCCTGACGCTCGCCGAGTTCAGCTCCCGGGCGATCTACGACAGCGGACGCTCACTGAAGGGCCGTACCGTCCGCATGACCGGCTTCGTCACCCAGGACGACGACGGCACCTGGTACGTCACCCGCCTCTATGTCACCTGCTGCGCCGCCGACGCCACCGCCAGCAAGGTCGAGATCCGGGGCACTGACTCTTCTGGGCATCCGCCCACCGACGCGTGGGTCACCGTCACCGGCACCTGGCATCCGAAGGGCGAGCTGGGCAGCGACGCGGCCTGGCCGCCGGTGCTGGACGCCGGGTCCGTGGTGCGGGTGAAGCAGCCTTCGGATCCGTACGAGAAGCGGTAGGCGGGCGTTTCGGGCCAGGTCCCTCGGGTAGTCGGGCGGCGTCCGGGACGGACGGTCCCCTGGACCGCCCCGGACGCAGAGACCATGCAGGCCGCACCGTATGGAGGAGATGGTGACCGTGCGGCCCAGGGACGAGCGGCACGGCCGTTCCGCCGGCGGTGAGGGTCCCCGGCAACGAGATCCCACCGCCCGTGTGATCGGCGAGGAGGTACGGGGCGCCCGGCCCGCGGAGATACCGGAGCGGCTGTGCTCGGTCGCGGTCCGGCTGGTGGACGTGACCGGGGCGACCGTTTCGCTGCACGGCGGCGGGATGCCCGTACAACTGTGTGCGAGTGACGAGCTGGCGGAGCGGCTCACGGAGATCCAGGCGACGCTGGGCGAGGGGCCCTGTCTGTCCGCCGCGCAGGACGGGGTGGCGGTATTCGCCGAGGATCTGGCGGGCGAGGAGGGGGCGCGGCGCTGGCCGGTGTTCGCGATGGAGGCCACGGCGGTGGGGATACGGGCCGCGTACGCGGTGCCGCTGGGCGGTGAGGACGGCGGCGCCGGGCCGGACGGGCTGGAGTGTCTGGGCACGCTGGACCTGTATCGCCGGGAGCCCGGCGCGCTCGGCGCGCGTGACCTGCGGACCGCGCGGCTCGTCGCCGGGGTCATGACGGTGGCGTTGATGGCCCTGCCCCGTGAGGAGGAGGGTGTGCTCGACCCGGGCCGGTGGCTCAGCGGGCTCGCGACCGAGCACGACGAGATCTATCAGGCCACCGGGATGATCATGGCTCAGCTGGGGGTCGGGGCGGACGAGGCGATGGCGCGGTTGCGGGGGCGGGCGTTCGCGGAGGAGCGGACCGCGGTGGATGTGGCGCGGGATGTGGTGGCGCAGCGGGCGAGGTTCGACCGGGACTGAAGGGGACTAAAGGTGGCTAAAGGGCTGCCGCCTTTTCGTCCTCACACCTCCGCGCGGCCCCGCTTGCGGACCTCGGCGAGGCGTGCGGCGCCCAGTTCCGCGACGCCCTGGGTGACCTCGGCCGATACCTCGCCGACGCCGCCGTTGGTGAGCGCGAGCGCGTCGGCGCCCACGCGGACGGCGGCGACGTCGAGGGTGAGCGTGAACTCGCCCTCCGCCGATTCTCCGCTGAGCGTGAGCCGGACCGCCTCGCGGGCGTCGCCGACGTCGGGCAGTTCCAGACCGCTGACCTGGCCTTCGCGTACGTCGCCCTGTGCGGTCGTCGCTGCGAACGTGGCGCACGTCCTCGGCAGCGACCTCAGCCAGGCGAGCGTGCTCTCCACCTCCGCCGGGCGCTGGGTGACGACCTGATAGCGCAGCTGCGCTCCGTCCCAGGCGTCGTCCAGGGCTACGACGGCTCGCGTTCCCGTGGCCGTGCCGAAGAGTTCGTCCGTGTAGACGGTGTCCAGCAGCCGCTGACACTCCGCCGGCCGTGCGGCCGCCTTGAGCAGCCCGTCGCGCCAGGTGGCGGCCCCTTCCGTGGGCATCCAGGGGTCGCCGAGGTCGGTTTCGGTGATGAGTGCGGCTTCTGTCTGGGCCTTGGTGAGGGAGGGGGCGGCTGCGGGTGAGGGGGAGAGTGACGGTGACTGTGCGGGGGTGGGGGTATGGGTGTTGGGCCGATCGGCTGCGGAGGGCGTTTCCGGCCAGTCGACCGAGCATGCGGTCGCCGCGGTCAGGAGGGCGGAGGCGAGGACGAGGGGGACGGCCGGAGTGCGGGGCATCGAGGGGGCTCCTGGGGGTGCCGGGGCAGGGGCGTGTCTCCTACGGCACCACCGGGACCGGGGGCTCACCAGCGCGCCGGGCCGTCCGGGTGAGCGGTGCCCGGCGTGGGGGCTGGGCGGGGGT
>NZ_JBFALC010000027.1:93907-117185 GCF_040656035.1 Streptomyces sp. NPDC050211 | reverse complement strand
GTCGAGACGGCGATCGTGCTCGACGCTTCGCGCCTCCGCGCGTTCGCCGTCTCGACACCGGCGCGCCCCCTGCGGCTCCCTCGCGGCCGGCGCGTGGGACCAGTGCACGTTGGTGGGCCCTTGCCGTCAGTTGATGGCTAGGGCCCACCGGCGTTTAGGTGTGCCGGGTGCTCTTGTCGTTACTCGGTGGCTATCGCCCTCAGGATGTCCAGGCGGGCTGCTCGGCGGGCCGGGCGTAGGCCTGCCAGGGCTCCGGCTGTGAGGCCTACCAGGGCTACTACCGTCAGTTGCAGAGGCGGTAGTGCGAAGGCGAAGGCGCTGTCGCTTGCGCCGTCGGAGGCCTTGACCAGGACCCAGCCGAGGAAGGCGCCGAGGGTGAGGCCGCCGACTGTGCCGAAGGCGGCTACGAGGATGGACTCCCAGCGGACCATGGCGCGCAGTTGGGGGCGGGTCTGGCCGACGGCGCGGAGGAGGCCCAGTTCGCGGGTGCGTTCGTGGATCGCCAGGGTGAGGGTGTTGGCTATGCCGAGAAGCGCGATGAGGACGGCTAGGGCGAGCAGGGCGTAGATGAGGGTGAGCATCATGTCGATGCCGCCCGCCGCGGACTGCGCGTACTCGTCGCGGCTCTGGACTTCCGGGTTGCCGTACTGGTCGGCCACCCTCTGCACCGCGGCCTTGCCCGCGTCCATGCTCACGCCGCCCTTGAAGGAGACGGCGACCAGGGTGTCGGCGTCCTGGGTGCGGTGCGGGGACCAGGCGGCGCGGGTGATGACGTAGTCGCCTGCGATCTCGGACTGGCCGTAGACCGCGCGGACGGTGAAGGTTTCCATCTTGCCGTCGGTGAAGGTGAGTTGCGTCTTGTCGCCGGTCGTGAGGTTCTGCTTGTCGGCCTCGCTGCGGGTGAGGGCGATGCCGTCCGCGCCGAGGTCGCGCAGGGAGCCGTCGACCTTGCCGAGGTCGAAGGTGCGGTCGAGGGCGATCGGGTCGGTGACGGTCAACGCCCGTCCCTTGCCGTCGACTTCGGCGACTCCGCGGCCGAGGCCTACGGCCGTGTCGACCTCGGGGAGGTTCTGGACGGCTCCGGCGAGCCGGGGGCTGAGTCCGCTGCCGCCCGCCCCGAAGGAGGGGGTGCTCACGGCGATGTCGCCGGCGAAGGACCGTGACACGGTCTGGTCCATGGTCGCCTTCAGGGAGGCGCCGAACACCGTGAACAGCGAGACCACGGCCACGCCGATCATCAGGGCGCTGGCGGTCGCGGCCGTCCGCTTGGGGCTGCGCAGGGCGTTGCGCCGGGCGAGGCCACCGGTGACGCCGCGGAGGCGGTCGAGCGGGCCGCCGAGGATGCGTACGGCCGTGGAGGAGGCGACCGGGCCGAGGACCACGAAGGAGACCAGGGCCAGGACGGCGCCGGTGGCGGCCAGCCAGATGGACGGGGTCGCGAAGACGCCGGTGAGTGTCACGGCGACGGCCACGGCGGCCAGGCCCGAGCCGAGGACGGCGCGGAGGCGGGAGGCGTCCGAGTGGTCGACGGAGGTCTCACGCAGCGCGGCCAGCGGTGCCGTGTGGCCGGCGCGTACCGCGGGCAGCAGGGCGGAGCCCAGGCAGACCACGATGCCCACCGCGAGCGGCAGCAGCATGGACAGCAGGCTGATGACCAAGTCGCCCTCGGGGAAGGGGAATCCGATCGCCGGGAACAGTGCCTGCAGTGCGGCCGCGATGCCGATTCCGCCCGCCAGTCCCGCCAGCGAGGCGGTCACGGCCACCACGGTCGCCTCGACCAGGGTCGAGGCGGTCACCTGGCGGCGGGAGGCGCCGAGTGCGCGCAACAGGGCGTTCTCGCGGGTGCGTTGGGCCACGACGATCGCGAAGGTGTTGTGGATGGAGAAGGTCGCGACGAGCAGGGCGATACCGGAGAACACCAGGAGGAGGGTGGTGAAGATGGACAGGAACTGGCTGGAGATCATCTCCGTGTTCTCCTCGGCCGACTCCTGGCCGGTGATGGCCTCGACTCCGCCCGGCAGTACGGGAGTCAGGCGGTCCACCAGTTCTTGCTCGCTCACGCCGGGGCCGGCCCGGACCAGGATGCTCGACGCCTGACCGGGCCTGGCTGTCAGGTACTTCTCTGCGTCGGCGCGCGTCATGCCGGTGTAGGTCACCTGCGCCATGCCGTCCTCGCCGCCGAAGGTCGCGAGGCCGACGATGGTCACCTGTACGGGGTCGGGTGTGCGCAGGACCGTCGTGTCGCCGATCTTCAGGTCGCCGCGCTCGGCGGCGCCGCGGTTGACGACCACCTCGCCGGACTTCTCGGGGGCGCGGCCTTCGGCGAGTTCGTACGAGTTGAGGTCCGGGTCGGTGATCCAGTTCCCGGCGAGGGTGGGTGGGCCAGCGCCTCCGACGGGGTCGCCGTCCTTGCCGACGAGCTGGCCGGCGCCCTGGATGTCGGGCACGGCCGCCGCCACGCCCGGGACCTGCTCGACGCTGTCCACCAGGTCGGCGGCGACCGGTTCCCGCACGCCCTCGCTCTCGCCGGGTGTGGTGATCGCGTCGGCGCTGCGGACCACGGCGTCGGTGCCGCTCGTCGCGTTGCCGAACATGGTGTCGAAGCTGGCGCGCAGCGTGTCGCCCATGACGAGCGTCCCGGCCAGGAAGGCCACACCGAGGAACACCGCGAGGAACGTACCGGCGAAGCGGCGCTTGTGGGCGCGCAGGGAGGACACGCTCAGGCGTACTGAGGCGTTCATGAGGGCACCTCGAAGGCTTTCAATCGGTCCAGGATCTTGTCGGCGGTCGGCGATTCCATACGGTCGACCAGGCGTCCGTCGGCGAGGAAGACGACCTCGTCGGCGTGGGCGGCGGCGGCCGGATCGTGGGTGACCATGACGACCGTGCGAGCCGTCTGCCGTACGGCGCGGCCGAGCAGGCCCAGGACCTCCTCGCCGGAGCGGGAGTCGAGATTGCCGGTCGGCTCGTCGGCGAAGACGACGTCCGGCTGTCCGGCGAACGCCCGTGCCACGGCGACACGTTGCTGCTGGCCGCCGGAGAGTTCGGAGGGCCGGTGGTGCAGCCGGTCGCGCAGGCCGACTACGTCGGTCAGCGCGTCGATCCACTCCGGGTCGCCCTTGGTACCCGCCAGGTCCAGCGGCAGCGTGATGTTCTCGGCCACGGTGAGCGTCGGCACCAGGTTGAACGCCTGGAACACGAAGCCCACGCGGTCGCGGCGCAGGAGGGTGAGGCGGCGGTCGTCGAGGGAGCCCAGCTCGGTGTCGCCGATGAAGGCGGCTCCCGAGGTGAGGGTGTCGAGGCCGGCCGCGCAGTGCATCAGGGTGGACTTGCCGGAGCCCGAGGGGCCCATGATCGCGGTGAAGCGGCCGGCCGGGAAGCCGACGCTCACGCCGTCCAGGGCGTGTACGGCGGTGTCGCCACCGCCGTACACCTTCACCGCGTCGACGACGCGTGCGGCCGTGCGCACTTCGGTCGTGACCGTCATGCCGCACCGCCCTTGCCCGCGTGGCGGCCGAACTGCTCGTCCAGGACGGAGAGCCGGCGCCAGTACTCGTCCTCGTCGATCTCGCCGGAGGCGAAGCGCCGGCCCAGCATGGCGATCGGCGAGTCGCCGGACGGGCGGTGGTCGTCCATCGGGCGCCACGGTCCGCGGCGGCCTCGCCAGACGGTGCGGCGCAGGAGCGTGACGGCGCCGACGACGACGGCCGCCCAGATCAGCGGGAAGAACAGGATCCACGGGCCGGGTCCGCCGTCCCAGTTCGCCAGGGTCTGCATCTCGGTTCATCTCCCTAGAGGGGTCTTCCGGTGATGCTTCGAGACTGGCTCCGGGGAGGGGTCCGGGTCGTCGTACGGCCAGCGGCAGTGCATGTACCTCCACGGGAGTACGGGGGCTCTCTCGCGCTGCTCCCCCACATACCTCCGCACCGGTTGCGCGGTTAGGCCACGGCGATGTCCACCGACGGCCGGAGCTTCGCCGCCGCGGCCAGGGCCTCATGGGCGGGGTGGGTGTCGAAGGCCGTCAACAGGGCTGTGTCCGCCGAGTGTTTGGCGGCGGGGTAGGCGATCTGCTCGTAGGCGGCCTGGAAGCGTGGGCCCCAGCGGCGGGCGCCGAGGCGGGCCGTGCGGGAGCAGTTGTCGACCATGTGGGCGACGTCCCGGGCGTGCATGTACGGGAGCAGCGAGTCGACGGCCTCGATGACCGACTCGTTGACGATCTCCGACCAGGGGTGGCCGCGCTCGGCGAACTCATCGATCTGCGCGGTCATGGTGGCGACGAAGACGCCGGCGGTGAACGGGTCCACGGGCAGGTCGCGCTCGGCCCGCCGGGACCGCACCCGCTCCCCCGCCGCCCACATCGGCGAGCCGCCGATCTCGGTCATCGGGCGGGCGCCTAGGCGCCGTTCGGCCAGGATCACGCTGCGCAGCTCGGTGCCGTCGGCGACCTCGTCGTAGATCTCCGCGATGATCTCGCGAGCCGGCGCGTACGTCGCCGAGTAGGCGCGGTCGAAGACGTCCCGTCCGGTCGCGTCCAGGCCCTCGCGCACCGCGCGCAGTCCGGCGCGGGACATCGTGCGGGCGATGGGGCCGGTGACGTTCTCGCAGGAGCGTTCGTACGCCGTCACCTCGTCGTCTCCGGCGAGGCGGCTGCGGGTGTAGAGGCTCTCGACGATGCCGTGGACGGCGCCGAGGAGGATGGCGCGTTCGCCGACGATGTCGGAGAGGTACTCGCTGTCCAGGGTGGTGCGGAAGGTGTACGGCGAGCCGAGCGCCACGGACCAGCCGAGCGCGAGGTCCGTGGCCCGGCCGTCGGGGTCGGCATGCACGGCGAAGCTGCTGTTGATCCCGGCGCCGTTGATCTCCGCGCCCTGCTGGTACAGGCGCCGCACGGAGTCGCCCATGCCCTTGGGGCACACGGCGACCACCGGGTGTCCGGGCGGGAAGTCGCCGCCGGTTTCGCGGAGGTGGCCGAGCAGGAAGCCGTGCGAGAGGCCGATCGCGGCACCCGGCTTCAACGCACTGAAGATCTCCGGGTGATGGGCGGCGAGTGCGGCGTCCGCGATCAGCAGGATCACCAGATCGCTGTCGGCGGTCACCGCCAGCCAGTCGCCGAGCGTGCCGTCGTCCTCAGTGAAGCCGTGAGCCCGGGCGTCGGCGGCCGAGCGGGAGCCGGGGCGCAGTCCGACGGCGACCCGGATGTCCGTACCGGCCAGCGAGTCCCTCAGGTTGAGGGCCTGGGCGCGGCCCTGCGGGCCCCAGCCGATGACGCCGATGCGGCGCACGCCCGCGAAGGCCTGCGGCAGCACCGGGAAGAGGTGCCGGCCGCCGCGCAGGATGGTCTCCGTGCCGCCGGGGACGTCCATGGTTTCGAGCGGGAAGACACGGGAGGTGTACGTGGTCGAGGTCATGGTGGAGTTGTAGGGTCAGGGCGAGTGTTGCAGCAAGCGCAACTTGTGCAGCGCGGTGTTGCATGAAGCGAAAGGGCCAGGTGGCGGGGTGCGGGACGACCATCGGGAGCTGCGGCTCTTCCTGCATCTGGCGCAGACGCTGAACTTCGGCCGGACGAGCCTCGACTGCCATGTCAGTCCGGCGACGCTGACGCGGACCGTGCAGCGGCTGGAGGCCGACCTCGGGCACCGGCTGTTCGACCGGGGGCCGCGCGGGGTGTCGCTGACGGCGGAGGGGCATCGGTTCCGTGAATACGCCGTCCAGGCGCTGGAGTTGTGGCGCGCCTACCGGGAGGAGCATCCGGACCCGGCCGAACTGACCGGTCGTCTGGCCCTGTTCGCCACGGTGACCGCCTGCCAGGCGCTGCTGCCCGACCTGTTGGCGCCGTTCCGTGCCGCCCACCCCCAGGTGCGGCTCGATCTGCGGACCGGCGACGCGGCTGCCGCGCTGGCCCGGCTCGACGAGGGCGAGGTGGACGTGGCCGTCGCGGGGATTCCGGCCAGGCTGCCGGAGCCGCTGGTGAGCCGGACGGTCGCGGTGACCGAGCTGGTCCTCGTCACCGCGCGGGAGCGACCGGAACCGGGGCTCGACGGGCCGTTCGTGCTGCCCCACAGGGGGCTGGTCCGCGAGGCCGCCGACCGCTGGTTCCGTGCCCGTGGGACGACACCCGACGTGGCCTGTGAACCGGACGGGCATGAGGGGCTGCTGACGCTGGTCGCCCTGGGCTGCGGCACGGGCGTGGTCCCCCGTCTCGTACTGGAGCACAGTGCGGTGCGCGAGCGGCTGTCGGTGCTGCCCGCGGATCCGCCGCCGGAGCCGCTCCCGATCGGGTTGTGCGTGCGGCGGGCGGATCTGCGGCGGCCGTTGGTGGCGGCCTTGTGGAGCCTGACGGATTGAGCGGCCGGCCGATGTGGCCTACCAGGGAATCGGCCCGTCCACGTCGAAGTAGCCCCCGGTCGGACCGTCCGGGCCCACCTGCGCCATGCGGACGATGACCTCGGCGCCCTGCTCGACGGTCTGAGTGCCGGTGCGCCCATTGAGGTCCGTCGAGGTGAAGCCGGGCTCGACGGCGTTGATCCGCATGGCCGGGAACGCCTTCGCATACTGCACGGTGATCATGTTGACGGCCGTCTTCGAGGCCGGGTAGGCGACGGCCTGGTAGAAGTGGGCCGGTGCGTCCGGGTCGGAGAGCCGGGACAGGGAGGCCAGGCCGCTGCTGAGGTTCACCACGACGGGGGCCGCGGACCGCTGGAGCAGCGGCAGGAAGGCGTGGATGACACGGACGACGCCGAAGACGTTCGTCTCGAACACCGTTCGCATCTCGTCGGCGGTGGTGTCCGCGGCGGCGGGGATGCTGTTGTTCTCGCCCCGCACTTCGATTCCGGCGTTGTTGACCAGTACGTCGAGCCCGCCCTCTGCCTCGATCGTCTTCGCGGCGGCCTGGGCGGAGGCGTCGTCGGTGACGTCGAGCTGGACGAACCGGGCGCCGAGCTGATCGGCGGCGCGGCGGCCCCGCTCGGCGTCCCGAGCGCCGACGTAGACGGTGTGACCTGCTGCGACGAGCCGGCGGGCGGTCTCGAAGCCCAGTCCCTTGTTCGCTCCGGTGATGAGTGTTGTGGTCATGGCTCCACCTTCCCGCTCGACAGGGTGGACAGCCAGCGGATCCTTCTTCCTGGGACTTCCAGTACCAGGCACCGTCGCGGCCGGCGCGGTTGACTGGGGGCATGACGACGACTGAACTCGGACGGGCCCTGCGGCGCTGGCGGGACCGGGTCGCCCCGGAGACCGCCGGGCTGCCTGCCGGTGGTCAGCGGCGCGCGGCCGGGCTGCGTCGCGAGGAACTGGCCCTGCTGGCGGGGATCTCGGTCGACTACGTCACCCGCCTCGAACAGGGTCGGGCGGTCAACCCGTCCGGACAGATCGTCGAAGCCCTGGCCCGGGCGCTGCGGCTGACGGGGGACGAGCGGACGTATCTGTTCCGGCTGGCCGGGCTGGTGCCTCCGGGTCCCGAAACCGTGCCTGCGTACATCACGCCGAGCGTCCAGCGGCTGCTGGACCGGCTGGTGGACACCCCTGTCGGCGTCTCCGACGCGGCCATGACGCTGCTGATGGCCAACCCGATGTACGCGGCGCTGATGGGCGATCCCTCCGGCTGGCGCGGCTTCGAACGCAACGGTGTGTGGCGCAACTTCCTCGGCGCTCCCACCCGGGTCCGGCACACGCCGGACGAGCGGCGCGCGTTCGAGATCGGCATGGTCGCCGAACTGCGGGCGACGGCTGCCCGGTATCCCGCCGACCGGCAACTACGGCGCCTGATCGCGGAGTTGCGTGCGGAAAGCGAGCGGTTCGCCGAGCTGTGGGACGCGGGTGTCGTCGGCCGGCTCGAGGCCTCGCGCAAGACGATCGAGCATCCTCAGGTGGGCCCGCTGACCCTGGACTGCGATCTGCTCCGGGTCGAGGGCAACGATCTGCACATCCTCGTGTACTCGGCCGAACCGGGCACCGAGGCCGCGGAGAAGCTGGAGCTGCTCTCCGTCCTCGGCACGCAGTCACTCGTGGGATAAGCGCTAGCGCTCCGCGGGAAGTGCCGCGATCGGCCGTCTATCGTCCGCGGGGCCATTGTGGCTGGTCGCGCAGTTCCCCGCGCCCCTTCGGGGCGCTGACCAACCGCAGCCGGCTCAACCGGAGCCGCTCAGGGCCCCCAGCGGATCGTCCAGCGCCGGCTGCCATGCCAGCTCCGCCGCGCCGACCAGGCTGTTGTGGTCGAGCGTGCACGCCAGGATCGGCACGCTGCCGCTCTGGCCCCACAGACTGCGGTCGGCGACGACGGCACGCAGCCGCTCCGGGTCGGCTTCGAGCAGGGTGCGGTGCAGTCCGCCGAGGATGATGCGGTCCGGGTTGAGGATGTTCACCAGGCCCGCGAGGCCGAGGCCGAGCCGGTCGATCAGGGCCTCGGTGGCCGTACGGACGGACAGGTCGTCGTACCGGTTGCGGATCAGGTCGTCGGACTGCTGCACCAGCGACACCTCGGGGCCGGGTTCGCGTCCCGCCGCGGTGAGGAAGGCCAGCGGGTCGGCCTCGACGTCGAGACAGCCGCGGCTGCCGCAGTGGCAGGGGCGGCCCTCCGGGTTGACGGTGAGGTGGCCGACCTCCAGGGCCAGGCCCGAACTGCCGGTGTGCAGGCGCCCGTCGAGGACCAGCGCGCCGCCGACACCCCGGTGCCCGGTGGCCACGCACAGCAGGTCCCGGGCGCCGCGCCCCGCGCCGTGCCGGTGTTCGGCGAGCGCGGCGAGGTTGACGTCGTTGCCCGCGAACGCCGGTCCGGTGATCCCGGCGGCGCGCACGCACTCCGCGAAGATCCGGCGGACGGGCGCGCCCACGGGCCAGGCCAGGTGCAGCGGGTTGAGGGCCAGACCGTCCGGTTCGGCGACCGCGGACGGCACGGCGAGCCCGGCGCCCACACAGCGCCGCCCGGTCGTGCGCAGCAGGTCGGCGCCCGCCTCCACCACGGTTCCGAGGACCTTCGCGGGGTCGGCGTCGACGGTCTCGCAGCCCGGCGCGGTGGCGACGATCCGGCCGCCGAGGCCGACCAGTGCCGCCCGGAACCCGTCGGCGTGCACCTGTGCGGCGAGGACGACGGGCCCGTCCTCGGCGACGGACAGCCGGTGCGAGGGCCGCCCCTGCGAACCGGCCGCGGCCCCGGGCCGGGCGTCGACCCGGATCAGCCCCAGCGCTTCCAGCTCGGCGGCCACCGCGCCCGCCGTCGCCCGGGTCACCCCCAGCTCGGCGGTGAGCACGGCCCGGGTCGGCGCCCGCCCGGTGTGCACGAGCTCCAGCGCGGGCCCGAGCGCACCGCGCCCCCGGTCCAACCGCGTCCTCGAGGTGGTCCCTTCCCCCGCCGTCCGGGGTTACGCCTTCCCGCTCATGACGGCGAGTCTCCCATGATCCGCAGGTCGAGCGGGCTACCGGCCGCTGACTCTGAGCGTGACGTTCAACCGCCCGGTCAGGCCCAACTCGGGCGGTGCCGTGCCCGGGTACACCCGCGGCACCCCGTGGTAGGCGAGCCGGGACGGTCCCCCGAACACGAAGAGATCCCCGCTGCGCAGTTCGACGTCCGTGTACGGCCGGGCCCTCGTCTCGGTGTTGCCGAAGCGGAACACGCAGGTGTCGCCGAGGCTGAGCGAGACCACCGGCGCGTCGGATTTCTCGTCGCTGTCTCGGTGCATGCCCATGCGGGCGTCGGCGTCGTAGAAGTTGATCAGTGCAATGTCACACACCACAGCCGGTTCGCCGAGGGCGTCGCGCACCGCCCGCCGCCCCCATTCGCCCAGCCACTCCGGGAACGGCTTCACGGGCGCGCCGTCCCCGTCGACGACCGTGCGGGCATAGCCGTACGGATACCAGTGCCAGCCGAGGCAGACCTGCTGGGCGGTCATCGTGCCGCCGCCGGGTGTGCGGACCGTGCGGAGTCCTGCGGGCGGACGGGCCCACTCCCGGCAGGCCTCCAGCAGCTCGCGCTGGCGCTCCGCGTCCAGCCAGTCCGGCACGTGCACCGCGCCGGGCGCGACCTCCGTACGGGGCCTGGGGAACAGCTCGGGGTCCATGTCTCCATCCTGCCGCGCGCTCCGCGTGGTGCCGTGATGGGCTGTCTTTCGTCTGCAGGCCTCGTTGTGGCTGGTCGCGCAGTTCCCCGCGCCCCTTCAGGGCGCTGTCCGACCGCGGCTGAATTCACCAGGGGCGCTTAGTCTTGTCGCACGATGAACGACCGTATGACGACGCCCTGGGGCGAGCTCGCGCTGGCCCGTTTTCCCGAGGACCCGCGCGAGAGGCTGCGCGCGTGGGATGCCTCCGACGACTATTTGCTGAGGCATCTCGCGGACCGGGAGGTCCCGCTGTCCGGCGCGGTCGTGGTTCTCGGCGACCGGTGGGGCGCCCTGGTCACGGCGCTCGCGGCGCATCGGCCGGTGCAGATCACGGACTCGTACCTGGGCCAGGAGGCGACCCGCGCGAACCTCGCACGCAACGACGTCGAGACCGGCGCCGTCACCCTCCTCACCACCCAGGACCCGCCGCCCGAACGGGTCGACGTCCTCCTCGTCCGGGTGCCGAAGAGCCTGGCGCTGCTGGAGGACCAGCTGCTGCGGCTGGCGCCCGCGGTGCACGAGGGCACGGTCGTCGTCGGTACCGGCATGGTGAAGGAGATCCACACCTCCACGCTGCGGCTGTTCGAGCGCATCCTGGGCCCGACCCGCACCTCGCTCGCCGAGAAGAAGGCCCGGCTCATCTTCTGCACCCCCGAGACCGCCAAGGAGCCACCCGCCAACCCCTGGCCGCACACCTACACGCTCCCCGACGACATCGGCCCGGCCTCCGGTGCCACCGTCGTCAACCACGCCGGCGTGTTCTGCGCCGAACGGCTCGACATCGGCACGCGCTTCTTCCTGAAGCATCTGCCGTACGACACCGGCGGGGCCCGCGTCGTCGATCTGGGCTGCGGCAACGGTGTCGTCGGTACGGCGATCGCGCTGGCCGATCCCGAGGCCGAGGTGCTGTTCACGGACGAGTCGTTCCAGGCCGTGGCCTCGGCGGAGGCGACGTACAAGGCGAACGGGGTATCGGGGCATGCCGAGTTCCGGGTCGGGGACGGGCTGGTGGGCGTGCCAGCAGGCAGCGTCGACCTCGTGCTCAACAATCCGCCGTTCCACTCCCACCAGGCGACGACCGACGCGACGGCCTGGCGGATGTTCAGCGAGGCGCGGCGCGCGCTGCGGCCCGGGGGTGAGCTGTGGGTGATCGGCAATCGGCACCTGGGCTACCACCTGAAGCTGCGACGGTTGTTCGGCAACAGTGAACTGGTCGCCAGTGACCCGAAGTTCGTGGTGCTGCGAGCCGTCAGGGAGTAGGTGCCGTGGGTGTGTCCGACGATTCGGTGCGGGACTTCTACGACGAGCTGGCCCCCGACTACCACCTGATCTTCCCGGACTGGGACGCGAGCATGACGCGACAGGCGACGGTGCTGGACGAGCTGATCCGGCCGCGCCTGGGAGCCGGACCGCGCAGGGTCCTGGACTGCTCCTGCGGAATCGGTACCCAGGCGATCGGGCTGGCGCGGCTGGGCCATCAGGTCGTCGGCAGCGATCTGAGTCCGGTGGCGGCCGCACGCGCGGGCACCGAAGCGGCCGCTCGTGGGGTACGCCTTCCGGTGGCCGTCGCGGACATGCGGCGGCTGCCGTTCACGCCGTCCGTGTTCGACGTCGTCGTCTGCGCCGACAACGCGTTGCCGCATCTGCTGTCGGCGCGGGACGTCGGGGCGGCGCTGACGGGGATCCGCCGGGTGCTGCGCGAGGACGGGTTGCTGGTGGTCACCGTCCGGGACTACGACGAGGCCCGACGGACCAAGCCCACAGCGACCCCTCCCCAGGTCTCGCGCACCGGGGACGGCGAGGTGATCACCTTTCAGCTGTGGCACTGGCACGAGGACGGCGAGCGCTACGACCTGGAGCACTTCCAACTCCTCCCGGCGGGCGACGGCTGGAGTGTGCGCGTGCGTCGCACCACCTACTGGGCGCTGACCCACGGGCAGTTGACCGACCTGGTGACCGCGTCCGGTTTCACGGACGTCACTTGGCACACTTCGTTCTACCAGCCGCTGCTCACCGCCCGCCCAGCACCCGGATGATCTCCGCGACCGTCCGCACCATCGCCTCCCGCCCCACACTCAGGTACTTCCGCGAGTCGACGGCCTCGGGATGGGCGGCCAGGTACTCCCGTATCGCGCCGGTCATGGCGAGGTTGAGGGCGGTGCCGATGTTCACCTTGGCGATGCCGCCCGCGACGGCCGCGGTGAGTTCGGAGTCGGGTACGCCGCTGGAGCCGTGCAGGACCAGCGGGACGTCCAGGACGGCGGCGAGGCGTTTGAGGAGGGCGTGGTCGAGGGTGGCCGTACGGGTGGTCATGGCGTGGGAGCTGCCGATGGCCACCGCGAGGGCGTCGACTCCCGAGTCGGTGACGAAGGCACGGGCCTGAGCGGGGTCGGTGCGGGCGCCGGGGGCGTGGGCGTCGAGCGGCGGCGCTCCGTCCTTGCCGCCCACCTCTCCCAACTCGGCCTCGATCCACAGCCCTTGGGCGTGCGCCCAGTCGACGGCGGCCCTGGTCGCCGCGAGGTTCTCCTCGTACGGCAGCCGCGACGCGTCGTACATCGCGGAGCTGAACCCGGCGCCCGGCGCCTGCCGCAGCAGGTCGTCGCTCTGGACGTGATCGAGGTGCAACGCGACGGGTACGGCGGCCCGTTCGGCGGCGGCGACGGCGGCGCGGGCGAGCGGAAGCAGGCGTCCGTAGCGGAACTTGACCGCGTTCTCGCTGATCTGGAGGACGACGGGCGCGTCCACGGATTCCGCGCCGGCGATGACGGCCTCGACGTGTTCCAGCGTGATGATGTTGAAGGCGGCGACCGCTGAGTGGGCCGCGATGGCCCGGGTGACGAGTGCGCCGGTGGTGGTGAGGGGCACGCTGAGTCCCTTCAGTCGGCGAGGATCACCGAGCGAGTGAGGTGTCGAGGCCGGTCCGGGTCGAGGCCGCGCGCGGCGGCGACGGCGACCGCGAGCTGCTGGGCGCGGACCAGTTCGGCGAGCGGGTCGAGATCGCCGGCCACCCACAACCCGCCGGTGGCCCGCACCTGTTCGGCCAGGCCCTCGGGCGGCTCGCCGAGCATCCAGGTGGCGGTGCCCTGGGTAGTGATGCTGATGGGGCCGTGCCGGTACTCCATCGCCGGGTAGGCCTCGGTCCACGACAGCGAGGCCTCGCGCATCTTCAGTCCCGCCTCGTTGGCCAGCCCCACGGTCCAGCCGCGGCCCAGGAAGGTGAACTGCGTGCAGTCGACGAGCCCTTCGGGCAGCGGGCCGGCGAGCGCGATGCGGGCGTCGGCCACGGCGGAGTCGGTGTGCAGGCCCAGGTGGGCGCGGAACAGGGTCAGCGCGGTGGTCGCGAACCGGGTCTGCACGACGGACCGTTCGTCCGCGAAGTCGAGGACTACGACGTCGTCGGCGGCCGTCATGACGGGCGTGCCGGGGTCGGCGGTGAGGGCGGTCGTGCGCGTGCGGTCCCTCAACTGCCCGAGCAGTTCCAGGACTTCGGTGGTGGTGCCGGAGCGGGTGAGGGCGACTACCCGGTCGTACGAGCGGCCGTACGGGAATTCCGAGGCGGCGAACGCGTCCGTCTCGCCCTGTCCCGCGCCCTCCCGCAGCGCCGCTGCCGCCTGTGCCATGAAGTACGACGTGCCGCATCCGACGATCGCGACCCGCTCCCCCGGTGCCGGAAGCACTCCGCCGTGCCGGCCGGCCTCCGCCGCGGCCCGCGTCCAGCACTCGGGCTGGCTGGTCAGCTCGTCTTCGACATGGGTCATGCCGTACCCCTCCCGCGCTTTGATTGTTCTTGCAAGATATAGCCAGTTTTCGAGCACAATCAAGCATACGCACGAGATGAGCGTGCGCTAAGGTCGCCGGAAGATCGAGGACGGAGGGTGCGGATGTCGCGGGACGCTCGCTGGAAGGCGCTGCTGGAGCTGCTCGTCGAGCGCGGTCGGCTGGATGTCGAGGAGGCGGCGGCCGAGCTGGCGGTGTCGGCGGCCACGATCCGGCGCGACTTCGACCAGCTGGCAGAGCAGCAGATGCTCGTACGCACCCGGGGTGGCGCGGTCGTGCACGGGGTGTCGTACGAACTGCCGTTGCGCTACAAGACCGCCCGGCACGCCTCCGAGAAGCAGCGGATCGCCAAGGCGGTCGCCGATCTTGTCGCGCCCGGCGAGGCGGTGGGGCTGACCGGCGGCACGACCACCACGGAGGTGGCCCGCGCGCTGGCCGTGCGCAGTGATCTCACGTCCGGCTCCCCCGCGCTGACCGTCGTCACCAACGCCCTCAACATCGCCAACGAGCTGGCCGTACGCCCCCAGTTCAAGATCGTGGTGACCGGCGGGGTCGCGCGGGCACAGTCGTACGAGCTCATCGGGCCGCTCGCCGACGGTGTGCTCGGCCAGATCACGATCGATGTGGCCGTGCTCGGTGTCGTCTCCTTCGACGTCGCCCACGGCGCTGCCGCGCACGACGAGGCGGAGGCCGCGATCAACCGGCTGCTGTGCGAGCGGGCCGAGCGTGTGGTCGTCGCCGCCGACTCCAGCAAGCTGGGGCGCCGGGCGTTCGCCCGGATCTGCGCGGCCGACGCGGTGGACACGCTGGTCACGGACACGGCGGCCGGGCCGGAGACGGTGCGGCGGTTCGAGGAGGCCGGGATCCAGGTGATCGCCGTCTGACGCCGTGGCTGATTGCCCGACAACGCGCGCCGGACGGACCTGAGCGGCTTTGACCAAGTCCGGTGCGGCATCGCGCCCCGTAAGGGGCGCGGGGCTGTGTCGATATGCGGCTCCGCCGCGTGGGCGCGACCAGCCCCCACCGGCCTGTGGCTTCGTCACCGCGCCTCCAGCGGAGCGCCTAGGCTGACTGTGACGCGGTGCGAGCCGGGCCAGGGAGGCTGTGATGGACGGGACACCGAGCGATCAGGGCGTACCGGGGGCTTCGCGGTATCTGCCGATCGCCGAGCACGGGCTGATCGGCGATCTGCGCAGTGTCGCCCTGGTGGGGACCGACGGGACCATCGACTGGTACTGCTGCCCGTCCTTCGACGCACCCAGCATCTTCGCCGCGATCCTGGACACGGAGCGGGGCGGCGCCTTCGAGCTCGCCGCCTCGGTGCCGGCCCGGACCAAGCAGTTCTACTTCCCGGACACGAACGTCCTGATCACCAGGTTCTTCACCGAGGAAGGCGTCGGTGAGGTGCAGGACTTCATGCCGATCGGCCACGAGGCCGAGGAGGTCGCCCGGCACCGGCTGATCCGGCGGGTGCTGTGCGTCCGCGGCTCCATCCCGTTCCGCGCGCGGGTGGCGCCCCGCTTCGACTACGGCCGCGTCCCGCACACCGTGCGCATGGAGGGCGACGTGGCGGTGTTCGCCTCCGACGGCCTGTCGCTGGGACTGACCGCGACCGTACCGCTGGAGGCCGACGGCCTGGACGCGCGCGCCGACTTCAAGCTCGCCGAGGGCGAGTCGGCGGTGTTCGCGCTGGATCAGGTCGGCGGTACCGTGCAGCCGCGCGGGTGTGCGCGTACCGAGGCCGAGAGCCAGTTCGACGTCACGGTGGCGTACTGGCGGCGCTGGCTGTCCCAGTCCCAGTACCGGGGCCGCTGGCGGGAGATGGTGCACCGCTCCGCGCTCACCCTGAAGCTGCTCACCTATGCGCCGACCGGGGCGATCGTGGCCGCGCCGACGACGAGCCTGCCCGAGCAGATCGGCGGCGAACGCAACTGGGACTACCGGTATGTGTGGGTGCGCGACGCCGCCTTCTGCGTGTACGCCCTGCTGCGGCTGGGCTTCACCGGCGAGGCCGAGGCGTTCATGAAGTTCGTGACCCGGCACGTCAGTCCGGGCGACGGCAAACCCTCGGGCCCGCTGCAGATCATGTACGGCATCGACGGGCGCACCGACCTCACCGAGCAGGAACTCGACCATCTCGAAGGGCACTTGGGGTCCGCGCCGGTGCGGATCGGGAACGGCGCGGCCGAGCAGCTCCAGCTCGATATCTACGGCGCGCTCATCGACTCGATCTACCTCTACGACAAGTGGGCGAAGCCCATCTCCAGCGGCCAGTGGGACGACGTGTGCGCCCTGGTGGACTGGGTCTGCGAGAACTGGGACCAGCCCGACGAGGGCATCTGGGAGACCCGCGGCGGCCGTAAGAACTTCCTGTACTCACGCCTGATGTGCTGGGTCGCGATCGAGCGGGCCATCCGCATGGCCAACCGGCGCGGTCTGCCCGCCGACCTGGTCCGCTGGCGCGGGCACCGGGACACGATCTACCGGCGGATCATGAAGCGCGGCTGGTCCGAGACACGGCAGGCATTCGTGCAGTACGAGGACAGCGACGTACTGGACGCGGCCGTCCTGATGATGCCGCTGACGAAGTTCATCGCCCCGACCGACCCGAAGTGGCTGTCCACGCTCGACGCCCTCACCCACGACCTCGTCTCGGACTCCCTCGTCTACCGCTACGACCCGCAGGCCAGCCCGGACGGACTGCGCGGCGACGAGGGCACGTTCTCGATCTGCTCGTTCTGGTACGTCGAGGCCATGGTCCACGCCGGCCGGATCGACGAGGCACGCCTAGCCTTCGAGAAGATGCTCACGTACGCCAACCATCTCGGCCTGTACGCCGAGGAGATCAGCCACACCGGCGAGCAACAGGGCAACTTCCCGCAGGCCTTCACCCATCTCGCGCTGATCAGCGCGGCCTTCAATCTCGACCGCGCTCTCGGCTGACGTCAGCCGTCCATGCGCCGCACCAGGCTCTTGGGGCGCATGTCGGTCCAGTGGGTCTCGATGTGGTCCAGGCACTCCTGCCGGGGTGCCGGGCCGTGGACGACGCTCCAGCCGGCTGGTACATCGACGAAGTCGGGCCACAGGCTGTGCTGGCCCTCGTCGTTGACGAGCACGGAGTAGACGCCGTCGGGGTTCTCGAAGGGGTTGGTCATGCCGGTTCCTTTCGTTGCGGGTGAGTTGCCTTCGGCTTTTCGGCAGCCCGGTCCACCAGCGCTCCCAGCGCCCGGAACCAGCCCTCGGCCAGGTCGCGTACGGCCTCCTCGGGCAGTACTCCGGGTGCGTAGGTCCAGTGGGCGGTCAGTTCGGGGCCTTCCGGCCGGTCCTCGGTGAGGGCGTTGACGGTCAGGGCGTGGGACAGCGGCATGCCGGGGTCGGCTTCCAGGTCCGCCGCGTCTGCCTCCGGGGCGTACGACCAGTCCGTGGCCTCGGGGACGCCGAAGCGACCCATGTAGTTGAACTCGATCTGCGGACGCGCGAGTTCGGCCAGCACCGGTCCGGTCTCGGGGTTGAGGTGCCGGAGCAGGCCGTGGCCGATGCCGCCCGTCGGCGCGGCGGCCAGGTGCTCGCGGATCCGTGCCAGGGCCGTGTCGAGAGCGGGTCCCCCGGCGAGCGCGTCCGCGAGGTCCAGGGTGCCGGTGTCCAGCCGGACCGGCACGACGGTGGTGAACCAGCCCACCGTGCGCGACAGATCGGCCTCTCCCGCCAGCTCCTCCTCCCGCCCGTGTCCTTCGAGGTCCACGAGGACCGCGCCACCGGAAGCGGCCCCGCGCCAGTCGGCGACGGCGAGGGCGAGGGCGGTCAGCAGGACGTCGTTGACGCTCGCCCCGAAGGCGGCGGGCACCCGGCTGAGCAGGGGTGCCGTACGGTCCGCCGGCAGGGTGAGGGACAGGTGCCGGGAGGCGGCGGTGACGTCGCGTTCCGGGTCGAGGGGCCGCAGCAGCGGGAGGGGTTCCTCGTCCGTCAACACCGAGGTCCACAGCGGCAGTTCGTCCTCGCGGGCGGGGTCGACGGCACGTGCGGCGAGCAGTTCGGACCAGCGCCGGAACGACAGGTCGACCGGTGCGAGCGCGGGCGTCCTGCCCTCGCTGACGTCGCGCCAGGCGGCGGCGAGGTCGGGCAGCAGCACGCGCCAGGACACGCCGTCCACGACCAGGTGGTGGATCAGCAGCAGCAACCGTCCGGGCGTGTCCGGACCGGCGTCGAACCAGACGCCCTGGATCATCCGCCCGGCATCCGGATCCAGGCGGCTCTGCGCGGCACGGGCGTGTGCGGCGACCGTTTCCCGAAGCGCCGCCTCGTCCGCGTCCCGGACGTCGGCGCGGACCCCCCAGGACGCCGCGGGCATGCTGCCCGGCGGTGGCACCTGCAGCGACCACCGTCCGGTCCGCTCCAGCCGGGCCCGCAGCAGGTCGTGCCGGTCGGTGACGGCCTGGAGTACGGCATGCAGCCCGGCCTCGTCCAGGGCGGCTGGGGTCTGGACGAACGCGGCCTGGTGGTAGCCGGCGATCGGACCGCCCAGCTCCCGCAGCGCCTGCATGATCGGCGTCAGCGGCACGGTGCCGGAGCCGTCGTCGTGGGCGGGCCGCGTGAGCTGCGCGGCGTCCAGTTCCACCGCCACGGCGGCCAGCGCGCCGACCGTGCGGTGCTGGAAGACCTGGCGTGGAGTGATACGCAGGCCGGCCGCGCGGACCCGGCTGACCAGCTGCATGGCGACGATGCTGTCCCCGCCGAGGGCGAAGAAGTCGTCGTCGGCCCCGACCCCCGGCAGGCCCAGGACTTCGGCGAAGCGGGCGCAGAGGGTGCGCTCGACGTCGTTCGCGGGCTCCCGGCCGCCGGACGCGAGCGTGAACTCGGGGGCCGGGAGCGCCCGGCGGTCGAGCTTGCCGTTGGACAGCAGCGGCAGTTCGTCGAGGACCACGACGGCGGCCGGGACCATGTAGTCGGGCAGTGCCGCCGCGGCGTGGGCCCGCAGTTCGGTGGGGTCGGGGCTCGGCACGCCGCCGACCGGGATGACGTATGCGATCAGTTGCTTGGTCCTCGGCCGGTCCTCGCGGGCGACGACCACGACCTGGCCGACCGCGTCGTGCCGGTCCAACACGGCCTCGATCTCCGCGAGTTCGATACGGAAGCCGCGGATCTTGACCTGGTCGTCGGCGCGGCCCAGGTAGTCGAGCGTGCCCTCGGCCGTCCAGCGGGCCAGGTCACCCGTGCGGTACATACGGGAGCCGGGTGCGCCGAACGGGTCCGCGGTGAACCGCTCGGCGGTCAGCTCGGGGCGCCCGAGATAGCCGCGCGCCAGGCCCGCCCCCGCGAGATAGAGCTCGCCGGTGACGCCCGGCGGCACGGGCCGCAACCGTCCGTCGAGCACATACGCCCGCGTGTTGCCGACCGGGCGCCCGACCACCGGCCGCTCGCTCTCCCCGATCCGGGCGGCGAGCGCGTCGACAGTCGCCTCCGTCGGCCCGTAGAGGTTGAAGGCCTCCGTGCCGGGCAGCGCGGCCAGCTCGCTCCACAGCGCGTCCGGCACGGCCTCCCCGCCCACGCCCACCACCGCCAGCGGGCACTCACCGTCCTTGATCAGCCCGTACTCCGCCATCTGGGCCAGGAACGACGGCGTCACCTCGATGAAGTCGATGCCCTGGGCACGGATGGCCGCGGCGGTCAGTTCGGGATCGCGCCGCGTCTCGTCGTCGAGGATGTGCAGCGCGTGCCCGTCCAGCAGCCACAGCTGCGGCTGCCAGGAGGCGTCGAAGGAGAACGACCAGAAGTGCCCGACCCGCAGATGCCGCCGCCCGGTGCCCGCCTTGGCGAGGTCGTGCAGGGTGCGGCGGTGGCTGTGGAAGAGGTTGACCACACTGCGATGGCAGACCACGACGCCCTTGGGGCGGCCGGTGGAACCCGAGGTGTAGATGACGTAGGCGGGGTGGTCCGGGTCGGGGCCGGCCGGGTTGCCGCAGGCGGAGTGCGCGGCCAGTCGTACGACGGTCTCCTCCGCGTCGAGCGCCAGCCGAACCACGCCGTCGCTGTCCGGGAGCCCCGCGGCGAGTGTCTCGGTGGTGAGGACCAGCCGGGCCCCGGCGTCGTCCAGCATGGCGACGACACGCTCGGCTGGCAGGTCCGCGTCGATCGGCAGATAGGCCGCGCCCGACTTGAGCACGGCGAGCATCGCGACGATGAAGTCCGCGGTGCGGGGCAGCGCCAGGGCGACGATCTGCTCAGGTCCGGCGCCGTGCTCGGCCAGCAGCCGGGCCAACCGGTTTGCGTGGTCGTTGAGTTCGGCGAAGGTCAGCGTGACGGAGCCCGCGACCACGGCGACGGCGTCCGGGGTGGCGGCGGCCTGCGCCTCGAAGAGCCCGGGCACGGTGGTCGGGGCGACCGGGAGGGCGGTGTCGTTCCAGGTCTCCAGGAGGGTGTGCCGCTCCTCGGGGGTGAGGATGTCGACGCGGCCCACCGCCTGACCGGCATCGGCGGTCATCGCGTCGAGCAGCCGGACCATCGCCGCGGTCAGCCGTTCGGCCGTCGCGGTGTCGAACAGGTCGGTGCGGTACTCGGCGGTCAGTCGCAGCCGCTTTGCGGGCTCGACGGCCCAGGCGAAGGGATAGTGCGTAGAGTCCCGGTGGTCGCGGACTTCGGTCCGCAGCCCCTCTTCGGCTCCGAGTCCGGTTCCGCCCCCGTCGGGGTACGACTCGAAGACCACGAGCGTGTCGAACAACTCGCCCAGCCCGGCGCCCCGTTGGATGTCGGCGAGCCCGAGGTGCTGGTGGGCGATGAGCCTCGACTGCTCGTCCTGGAGCCGGTCGAGGAACGCCGCCAGCGTCTCGCGCTCGTCGATCCGGACCCGTACGGGAACGGTGTTGATGAACAGCCCGATCATCGACTCCACACCGCTCAGCTCCGGTGGCCGTCCGGAGACGGTCGCTCCGAACACCACGTCGTCGCGCCCGGTGAGCCGGGACAGGACGATGCTCCAGGCGCCCTGGACCAGCGTGTTGACGGTCAGGCCGCGCGAACGGGCGAACGCGGTCAGCGCCTCGGTCGCCTCCGGCGTCAGCAGCGTGGTGAGCGTCTCGGGCACGGCCGGGGCCCTGCCGGGGTCGGCGGGCACCAGATGCGTCGGCTCCGCCAGCCCGTCGAGCGCCGCCGCCCAGGCCGCCGAGGAGGCACCGGCATCCTGCCGGCCGAGCCAGGCCAGATACTCCTTGTACGGCACCGGAGCCGGGAGTTCGGCCCCCGCGTACAGCTGGGACAACTCGCCCAACAGCCGTGGCACCGACCACCCGTCGAGCAGCAGGTGCTGGTGCGAGAGCACGAGCCGGTGCCGCTCGGGCCCGACCTCGACCAGCATCAGCCGCAGCAGCGGCGGCTCCGCGGGCTCGAACCGGCGCCGCTCCTGCGCCAGCAAGGAAGTCCACCGCTCCTCACCGGCCGGGGCATCCAGCTCGCTCAGATCCACATGCCGCCACGGCAGTACGGCCGTATGCGGTACGACGGCGACCGGCCGCCCCGAGGACAGGTACCGGAAGCCGGCCCGGAGGTTCCCGTGCCGGTCCAGCAGCGCCTGCCCGGCCCGCCGCAGCCGTACGGCGTCCAGCGGGCCGTCGATGTCGTACGCCACCTGCACGGTGTAGACGTCCGGCCCGTCGTCCCCCGAGTCGAACGCGGCATGGAACAGCAACCCCGCCTGGAGCGGTGACAGCGGCAGCACCTCCGCGGCAGCGAACCCGGCGACCTCGGCCCGCTCCTCGTCGGTGAGTTTGAGCAGCGAGGCGTCAGACGGTGTTGTCCCGCCATCACCGTCGAGTTCTCGAGCGGCGGCGGCCAGCCCGGCAGCGGTCTTGTGGCGGAAGACGTCCCGCGGGCTGACCACCAGCCCGGCCGCCCGCGCACGTGCGACCAGTTGCATGGCGACAATGCTGTCCCCGCCCAGCGTGAAGAAGTCGTCGTCCACACCGACGCGGCGGAGATTCAGCACATCCGCGAAGAGATCGCACAGGAGTTCCTCGCGCGGGGTGCGAGGAAGGGTGTCAGTGGTCTCGGCCTCGAAGTCGGGGGCGGGCAGGGCCCGGCGGTCGAGCTTGCCGTTCGGAGTGAGCGGCAGCGCGTCCAGGGCGACGAAGGCCGCGGGGACCATGTGATCGGGCAGCGCGGCGGCGACGTGCGCCCGCAGCGCGGCGGAATCCGGCGTACGGCCCGGGGCCGGGACGACGTACGCGACCAGCTGTTGCTCGCGGGCGACCACACTGACGTGAGCGACGGTGTCGTGGGGGGCGAGGGCGGACTCGATCTCGCCGAGTTCGATACGGAAGCCGCGGATCTTGACCTGGTCGTCGGTGCGGCCGAGGTATTCGAGCGTGCCGTCGGAGGTCCAGCGGGCCAGGTCTCCTGTGCGGTACATGCGGGAACCCGGAGCGCCGTAGGGGTCGGCGACGAAACGGTCCGCGGTCAGGCCTGGCCGGTCCAGATAGCCGCGCGCCAACTGGACGCCTGCCAAGTACAGTTCGCCCGCCACGCCGGGCGGAACGGGATGCAGGGCCGCGTCGAGGACGTAGACCCGGGTGTTCCACACCGGGCGGCCGATGGAGACGCGGTCTGCCACCTCGATGGCGGTGACGTCGACGGACGCCTCCGTCGGGCCGTACAGGTTGTGCAGCTGGGTCGGCGGCAGGGTGGTGTGGAAGCGGGCGGCGAGGTCGGGGGCGAGCGCCTCGCCACTGCACAGGACGCGACGCAGGCTGGTGCAGTCGGCGGTGGTGGGCTCGTCCAGGAAGGCGCGGAGCATCGAGGGCACGAAGTGGGCGGTGGTGATGCCCTGTTCCTGGATCAGCTCGGACAGGTAGGCCGGGTCCTTGTGGCCTTCGGGCTTGGCGACGATCAACGTGGCGCCGGTGATGAGGGGCCAGAAGAACTCCCACACCGAGACGTCGAAGCTGGACGGGGTCTTCTGCAACACCCGGTCGTCGCCGGTCAGCCCGTACTCGCCCTGCATCCAGAGCAGACGATTGACGATCCCCGCGTGCGGGACGACGACACCCTTGGGGCGGCCGGTCGAACCCGAGGTGTAGATGACGTAGGCGGGACTCAACGGGTCGTAGGCAGAGGGCAGTTCACCGCCCGGCCCCTCCTCCGGCAACCCGTCCCGGACCACACACACCGGACGAGCATCCTCCAGCATGAACTCCAGCCGCTCCTGCGGATAGTCGACGTCCAGCGGCAGATAAGCCGCTCCGGCGCGATGCGTCGCGAGCAGGGCGACCACCAGCTCGACTGAACGGGGCAACGCGACCGCCACCGTGCGCTCGGGACCGGCGCCCATCCCGGCAAGCACACGAGCGGTGCGCTCCACCCGCACATCCAACTCCGCATACGTCAGCCGCTGCTCACCGAAGACCAGAGCCACCGCATCCGGC
>NZ_JBFALC010000027.1:0-93807 GCF_040656035.1 Streptomyces sp. NPDC050211 | reverse complement strand
GTACGAGCCACCTGAGCCCGGAACAACTCGGGAAGGCTGCTCGCCTCCACCTCATGCGCGGTGTCGTTCCACACCTCCACGACCGACCGCCGCTCGGACGCCTCCAACATCTCCACATCCCGCACCGGCACATCCGGATCGGCCGCCACCTGCTCCAGCAACCGCACCAGACGCCCCGCCAGCAGCTCGACGGTTTCGTGGTCGAAGAGGTCGGAGCTGTACTCGATCCAGCCCTGGATACCGGACCCGTCCGGCTGCTCGACGAAGTCGAAGCTCAGGTCGAACTTGGCGCTCTCCTGCCGGAGCGGTTCGCGGCGTGCGGACAGGCCCGGGAAGTCGGGGGTGGTGCCGGGGTCGCCGAGGTAGACGACCATGACTTGGAAGAGCGGGTGCCTGGCCAGTGAGCGGGCCGGGTTGATGGCCTCCACGAGCCGTTCGAACGGCAGGTCCTGGTGTTCATAGGCGGCCAGGTCGGTGTCGCGTACCCGGTCGAGCAGGTCGGCGAAGGTGGGTGTGCCGGAGAGGTCGGTGCGCAGGACCAGTGAGTTGACGAAGAAGCCGACCAGGTCTTCCAGGCGTTCGTCGGCGCGGCCCGAGATGGGTGCGCCGAGCGGGATGTCGTCGCCCGCGCCGAGACGGTGCAGCAGAGCGGCGGTGGCCGCCTGGAAGAGCATGAACATGCTGACGCCACGCCGGTGCGCGAGGCCGCGCAGGGCCCGCTCCAGCTCACCGTCGAGGTTCAGTCCGACGGCTCCGCCCTCGTGGCTGCCCTCTTGTGGGCGCGGCCGGTCGGTCGGGAGCGTCAGCTCCTCGGGAAGTCCGGCCAACGCCTGCTTCCAGTAGGCGATTTGGCCCGCCTGGAGGCTGCCGGGGTCGGTGTCGTCGCCGAGCAGCCGGTGGTGCCACAGGGTGTAGTCGGCGTACTGCACCGGCAGCGGCGCCCACTCCGGCTCACGGCCCTCGCTGCGGGCCCGGTAGGCGATGGCAAGGTCCCGCCACAGCGGGCCGTCCGACCACTCGTCGCCGGCGATGTGGTGCAGGACCAGGAGCAGGACGTAATCCTGCCGCGTCAGCTCGAAGACGTGGACGCGGAGCGGGAGTTCGCGGTCGATCTCGAAGCCACGCCCGGCGGCCTCGGCCAGTCGGTCGGGGAGGTCGGCCTCGGACACCTGCTCGTGGTGCACCGGAACCGCGACCTCGGCAGCGTCCAGGACGAGTTGGTGGGCGACTCCCTCGTGTTCCGGGAAGACCGTGCGCAGGCTCTCGTGGCGGACGGCGAGATCCTGGACGGCGGCGACGAGGGCATCGCGGTCGAGATCACCGGTCAGCCGCCAGGCCGCCGGGATGTTGTACGTGGCACCGGGGCCCTCGATCCGGTGCAGCAGCCAGAGCCGTTGCTGGGCGAAGGACAGGGGCAGCGGCTCCGGCCGGTCGAGCTGAGCGAGTGCCGGTCGCGCCATGACTCGTCCCGCGGAACCCGCCACGCGCTCGCCGAGCCGGGCCGGTGTGGACGCCTCGAAGACCGTACGGACCGTCAGTTCGACGCCCAGCGCGGTGCGGACCCGGCTGACCAGCCTCATGGCGAGGAGCGAGTGACCGCCGAGCATGAAGAAGTCGTCGTCGACACCGACCCGTTCGAGGCCCAACACGTCCGCGAACAGCCCACAGAGGATCTCCTCGTGCGGGGTGCGCGGCCGGCCATCGCTCGTTCCGGTCGTGAAGTCGGGAGTGGGCAGGGCCCGGCGGTCCAGCTTGCCGTTCGGAGTGAGCGGCAGCGCGTCCAGGGTGACGAAGGCCGCGGGGACCATGTGATCGGGCAGCGTGGCGGCCGTGTGCCGCCGCAGTTCACCGCTGTCGGGGGTGTGTCCGGCGGCGGGTACGACGTACGCCACGAGCCGTTGGTCGTGCGCGACGACAGCGGCATGGGCGAGGCCGTCGTGACGCATCAACACGTCGGCGATCTCGCCGAGTTCGACGCGGAAGCCGCGGATCTTGACCTGGTCGTCGGTACGGCCGAGGTATTCGAGCGTGCCGTCGGGATTCCAGCGGGCCAGGTCTCCGGTGCGGTACATGCGAGAGCCCGGTACACCGAACGGATCCGCCGTGAACCGCTCGGCGGTCAGCCCCGGCCGGTCCAGATAGCCGCGCGCCAACTGCACGCCCGCCAAGTACAGTTCGCCCGCCACCCCGGGCGGAACAGGGCGCAGGGCCACGTCGAGGACGTAGACCCTGGTGTTCCACACCGGACGGCCGATCGAGACACGGTCCGTCACCTCGACGGCGGTGACATCGACGGACGCCTCCGTCGGCCCGTACAGGTTGTGCAGTTCAGCCGGCAGTAGAGCACGGAACCGATCTACGACCGCCGCTGGAAGCGCCTCCCCGCTGCACAGCACCCGGCGCAGCCCGGTGCAGGCCACGGCAATGGGCTCCTCCAGGAACATCTGGAGCATCGACGGCACGAAGTGCACGGTCGTGATGCCCTGTTCCTGGATCAACTCGGCCAGGTAGGCCGGGTCCTTGTGGCCTTCGGGCTTGGCGACCACCAGCCTGGCACCGGTGATCAAAGGCCAGAAGAACTCCCACACCGAGACGTCGAAGCTGGACGGGGTCTTCTGCAACACCCGGTCGTCGCCCGTCAGCCCGTACTCACCCTGCATCCACAGCAGACGGTTCACGATCCCGGCATGCGGGACGACGACGCCCTTGGGGCGACCGGTCGAACCCGAGGTGTAGATGACGTAGGCCGGGCTCAACGGATCGTAGGAAGACGGCAGTTCACCCTCCGCCCCCTCCGGCAACCCCTCCCGCACCACACACACCGGACGAGCATCCGCCAGCATGAACTCCAGCCGCTCCTGCGGATAATGCGCATCCAGCGGCAGATAGGCGGCCCCCGCACGCTGCACAGCCAGCAACGCGACGACCAGCTCTACCGATCGCGGCAACGCGACCGCCACCGTGCGCTCCGGCCCCGCCCCCATCCCCGCCAGCACACGAGCAGTGCGCTCGACCCGCACATCCAACTCCGCATACGTCAGCCGCTGCTCACCGAAGACAAGCGCCACCGCATCCGGCGTACGAGCCACCTGAGCCCGGAACAACTCGGGAAGGCTGCTCGCCTCCACCTCATGCGCGGTGTCGTTCCACACCTCCACGACCGACCGCCGCTCCGACGCCTCCAACAGCTCCACATCCCGCACCGGCACATCCGGATCGGCCGCCACCTGCTCCAGCAACCGCACCAGACGCCCCGCCAATTGCTCCGCTGTTCCCTCGTCGCACAGGTCGGCCGCGTACTCCAGAAGCAGCGTCAGGCGGTCCGGCTCGTCGACGAAGGTGAAGTGGAGGTCGAACTTGGCCATGCCGGTGTCCATGTCGAACCAGTTGGTCGGCATGCCGAGCACGTCGGGGTCGCCGTCGGGGCGGTAGTGGTAGCCGAGCATGACCTGGAAGAGCGGGTTGCGCCCGGCCGTCCGGGGCGGGTTCACGGCCTCGACGACCTGGTCGAAGGGGAGATCCTGGTACTCGAACGCCTCCAGTGCCGACTCGCGTACCTGACTGATGAGTTGACGGAAGGTCGGCTCGCCGGACAGGTCCGTGCGCAGCACGAGCGTGTTGACGAAGAACCCGACGAGGTCGTTCAGCGCGTCGTCCGTGCGGCCCGCGATCGGCGCTCCGAGTGGGATGTCGTCGCCGGCGCCGAGACGGTGCAGCAGGGCGGCGGTGGCCGCCTGGAAGAGCATGAACATGCTGGTGCCGGTCGCGGCGGACAGTTCGCGCAGCGCCCGGTCCATGTCGGCGGGCAGCTCCAGCCGGACCTTGCCGTCGCGCCCGGTGGGCTCGTCCGGGCGGGGCCGGTCGAGCGGCAGATGCAGTTCTTCGGGCAGGCCGCGCAGGGTGTCGGTCCAGTGGGCGAGTTGGGTCTCACCGATCCGGTCGAGCAGGTCCTGCTGCCACAGGGTGTAGTCGGCGTACTGGACCGGCAGCGGCTCCCATGACGGCGCCTGGCCCTGCCGCCGTGCCTGGTATGCGGTGGTGAGGTCGGCGAGGAACGGGCGGTCGGACCACTCGTCGGTGGTGATGTGGTGGAGGACGACGGCCACCACATGGTCGGCCGGGCCGAGCCTCAACACCTCGCAGCGCAGGGGCAGTTCCCGGCCGAGGTCGAAGGGGCGGCGCTGGGCCGTCTCGACCAGGGCGGGCAGTTCGTTCTCGGTGCAGTCGGTCACGGAGAACGCCGGTTCGGCGTCGGCGGCCGGGACGATCAGCTGGTACGGCTCGCCCGCGTGCTCGGGGAACACGGTGCGCAGGGCCTCGTGGCGGCCCGCCACGTCCCGTACAGCGGCTCGGAGGGCGTCGAGGTCGAGGTCGCCGTGGAGCTGGAAGACCAGGGGGAAGTTGTAGGCGACACCGCTGCCGGTGATCCGCTCGACGAGCCACAGCCTGCGCTGGGCGGCGGACAGCGGGATGCGCTCGGGGCGGGCCGCCGGGGCGACGGCCGGTCGGGCGGGGCGTCCGCCGTCCGCGCGGAGCGCGAGCAGTTCGGCGGTGGGTGCCTCGAAGAGGTCGCGGATGGCCAGTTCGGCGCCCAGCTCGGTGCGGGCCCGGCTGATCAGCCGGGTGGCCAGCAGGGAGTGGCCGCCCAAGTCGAAGAAGCCGTCCTCGGCGCCGACTTCGGGAAGCCCCAGCACCTCGGCGAAGAGCCGGCAGAGCACCTCCTCCTGCGGGGTGCGCGGTCCGCGGCCGGTGCCGAGCGCCACGGCCGGTTCGGCGTCCGGCAGGGCACGTACGTCCAGCTTGCCGTTGTCGTTCATGGGCAGCCGGTCGAGGGTGACGAACGCGGCCGGGACCATGTAGTCGGGGAGTTGCTGCTTGAGGTCGTCGCGCAGCCGCCGGATCAGGCTGTTGGCGCCGCGCGCGGCGGTCGGCTCGTTGGCGTACGGGGCGGTCCCGCCGCCCGGCCGGTACAGCCCGGCGGTGATGCCAGGTGCCCACTCGGCCCGGGGAAGGAACACGGCGTCGTACGTGCCGGGTTCGCGGGACCAGGTGGTCAGTACGCAGGCGCCGAGGTCGTGCAGCGTCTCCGGGTCCACTCCCCCTGCGACCCCCACGCGGGCGTCGGGGATGCCGGTGAGGCGCAGGGGTTCGGTCGTGCGGGCCAGGTCGGCCAGGTCGAGGGCGGCGCTGTACTCGACCCACGGGATGTCGTGCAGCGGCAGGTCCGGGTCACCGGCGTACAGGACGGCGTCGTAGCGGTGGCGGGTGAGTTCGTTGTGGTGGCGGGCGCGCTTGGTGCGCAGGTCGACGCCGTGGCCGAGGGTGCTGAAGTAGTCGGGGTCGACGAGGAGTTCCTTCTCCAGGCGCAGGCCGCGCTCGACGGCCCGTTCCAGGCCGTCCTCGGGGACCCCCTTGGCCCGCTGGATCTCCGTCTGGAAGGTGCGGGCGAGCCGCAGGTTGCGGACGTCACCGACGAACAGCGCGCCGCCGGGTGCCAGGAGGCGCATGGCGCCCTGGATCACCGAGGTCAGGTAGTCGATGCTCGGGAAGTACTGGATGACGGAGTTGATGACGATCGTGTCGAAGTAGCCGTCGTCGGGCAGGCCGGTGAAGTCGTCGGCGGGCTGGGCGCGGAGGGTGACCTTGCTGGCCAGTTCCGGGTCCTGGCGCAGCTCTTCGCCGATCTTGCGGATGACGGGGGCGGCGAAGTCGGTGGCCCAGTAGGCCGCCGCCTCGGGGGCCAGCCTGGACAGGAGCAGGCCGGAGCCGACGCCGATCTCCAGGATGCGACGGGGGCGCAGCGAGCGGATCCGCGCGACGGTGGCCTCACGCCACTCGTGCATCTCCTCGAAGCGGATGGGCCGGCCGTCGTACGAGGAGTCCCAGCCGGCGTAGTCCTCGGTGAAGACGGCGGTGCTGATCTCCTCGTACTCGTCGGAGTAGATCTCCTGCCACTCGCCGACCTGGTCGCGCTCGGCGGCGTCCCGGTCGTCGCCGGTGAGCCGGGCCGGGACCACATAGCCGACGAGCCGTTCGTCGCGGACGAGTACGGCGGCGTGGGCGACGTGCGGGTGCCGGGCGAGGGCGGTCTCGATCTCGCCGAGTTCGACGCGGTAGCCGCGGATCTTCACCTGGTCGTCGGTGCGGCCGAGGAAGTCGAGGTTGCCGTCGGGGCGGCGGCGCACCAGGTCTCCGGTGCGGTACATGCGCTCACCGGGTTCGCCGAACGGGTCGGCGACGAACCGCTCCGCGGTCAGCGCGGGCCGGTCGAGATAGCCGCGGGCCAGGCCGATACCGGCGATGTACAGCTCGCCGGGGACTCCTTCGGGCACCGGGCGCAGCCAGGCGTCCAGGATGTGGGCGCGGGTGCCGCGGATCGGTCGGCCGACGGTGGGGGTGGCGCTGTCGAGGGTGCCGCCGCCGAGCGTGTTGATGGTGTACTCGGTGGGCCCGTAGAGGTTGTAGCCGTACGTTCCCTCCGTGTCGCGGAGCCGGTTCCACACGGTCTCCGAGACGGCCTCGCCGCCGAGCAGGACGAGCGGCGGGCGGTGTCCCTCCAGCAGGCCCTGCTCGATGAGGAGATGGGCGTAGGTCGGGGTGACGTTCACGACGTCGACCCGATGCGTCTCGCAGTACGCGACCAGGGCCTCGGCGTCGCGCCGCAGCTCCTCGTCGCAGATGTGCACCTCATGTCCCTCGACCAGCCAGAGCAGTTCCTCCCACGACATGTCGAAGGCGAAGGACACGGTGTGGGCGATGCGCAGCCGCCGTCCGCCCGCCGAGGCGATGGCCGGTTCGAAGATCTCCCGCTGGTGATTGAGCTGCATGTTGGTCAGCCCGCGGTAGGGCGTGACGACGCCCTTGGGGCGGCCGGTCGAGCCGGAGGTGTAGATGACGTACGCCGGGTGTTCCAGGCTGAAGGTCCGGCGGACCAAGTCGCCTGGGCAGGCGGCCAGTTCGGCGGCGATCGCCGGGTCGTCCAGCAGGACCCGCGGAGTGTCGGAGGACATCAGGCGGGCGGACACCTCGGCGTTCGACAGCAGCATGGCCGGGCGGGCGTCGTCGAGCATCGCGGTGAGCCGGTCGTCCGGGTAGTCCAGCTCCAGCGGCAGGTACGCGGCGCCCGTGCGCAGCACCGCGAAGAGCGCGACGACCATGTCGATGGAGCGGGGCAGGCCGAGGGCGACGATCCGCTCGGGTCCGGCGCCGCGGGCGAGCAGCAGATGGGCCATGCGGTTGATGCGGGTGTCGAGTTCGGCATACGTCAGCGTCTGGTCGCCGAAGACGACGGCCGTGACGTCGGGGGTGGCCGCGGCCTGGTCCGCCAGCAGGTCGGCGATGGTGTCCTCGGGGTCGGGTACCCGGCCCTCGGCTCGCTCGCGCTCCAACTCCCGGTGTTCCGCGGGCAGGAGGGGGTCGAGCCCGCCAACCGCGGCATCGAGGTCCTGGGTGAGCCGGTCCAGGAGCAGGGTGAAGCGGTCGAGCAGGGTCTGGGCCTGGGGGCGGGCCACGACGTCGGCCCGGTGGGTCAGGGTGACCTGGATGGAGCGGCCCGGGGTGACCACGAGGTTGACGGGATAGTGGGTGGCGTCGACATTGGCGACGGCCGTGGCGCCGTGCCGGTCGCTCAGCTCGGCGAGCCGTTCCTCGGTGTCGCTGTTGCGCAGCACGAAGAGCGTGTCGAACAGCCGCCGGTGCCCGGTCTCGGCCTGCAGCACGCCCAGGCCGAGGTACTCGTACGGCATCACGTCCAGCCGCTCGTCCTGGATGCGGCGCAGCAGCCCGAGCACCGGTTCGGCGGGGTCGTAGGCGATCCGGGCGGGGACGGTGTTGAGGAACATGCCGATGACGTTCTCGATCTCCGGAACCTCGCTCGGCCGGCCCGCGACAGTGGTGCCGAAGACCACGTCGGTACGTCCGGTGGCGCTCGCCAGGGTCAGGCCCCAGGCGGCGTTGAGGACGGTGTTGAGGGTCAGCCCGTGCCGCCGGCCGATCTCACGCAGCCGCTCGCCCACCGCATCAGGGAGCGAGGCGTCCAGGCTCTCCGGGATGTCGGGTGCGAGGCCCTGGTCGGTGGCGGCGAGCAGGGTGGGTTCGTCGAGTCCGGCGAGGGCGGTCCGCCAGGCCTCGGTGGCGACGGCGGTGTCCTGGACCTCCAGCCAGGTCAGGTAGTCCCGGTAAGAACCGGGGGCTGGCAGGTCGCTCGCGTCCCCTGCGGACTCGTACAGGGCGAAGAGCTGGTCGAGGAAGAGCCAGGCGGACCAGCCGTCCCACAGCAGGAGGTGGCGGCCGACGATCAGCCGGTCGCCGCGCTCGACACCGAGGCGGACGAGCAGCATCCTGAACAGCAGGGGCCGGGTCAGGTCGAACCGGCGGGTGCGCTCGGCGTCCGTCAACTCCCGCAGCCGTACGTCCTGTTCGGCGGCGGTGATCCCGGACAGGTCGATCTCTTCGAGCGGGATCTGGGGATCGCGCACGATGAACTGCACCGGCTGGCGCAGTCCTTCGCTGGTGAATCCGGCGCGCAGGCTGGGGTTGCGCTCCAGCAGCACGCGTACGGCGGTGCGCAGCCGCTCGGTGTCCAGGGGTGTGGCGAGGTCGAAGGATTCGTGGACGGTGTAGACGTCGAGGACGCTGTCGTCGAACGTGGAGTGGAAGAACAGGCCTTCCTGGAGCGGGGCCAGCGGCCAGATGTCCTCAACCGGGTAGGGGCTGAGCCGGTGGACGCGCTCGGTCTCCTCGGTGGTGAGGGCGAAGGACGAGCGCAGCTCCCGCGCGGCGGCGACCGGTGTGGCCGCCGCGGCGAGGGCGGCGGGCGTGCGGTGTTCGAAGACGTCCCGCGGGCCCAGGTCCAGGCCCGCCCGGCGGGCGCGGCTGGAGACGCCGATGGAGGTGATGCTGTCGCCACCCAGCATGAAGAAGTCGTCGTCGATGCCGACCTCGTCGAGCTTCAGCACGGCGGCGAAGATCTCGGTGAGCACACGTTCGTTCGCGTTGCGCGGAGGGCGTGCCTCCGCCCGTATCGCCTGTGGGGCGGGCAGCGCGGTTCGGTCGAGCTTGCCGCTGGGGGTGAGCGGGAGGGCGTCGAGGACGACGTAGGCGCCGGGCACCATGGGGGCGGGAAGTTCGGCGGAGAGGGCGGCCTGGAGGTCGCCGGGTAGCGGCTGGGCATCCCGGGGCGGGACGACGTAGGCGACGAGCGCGCCGCCGGTGACGGTGACCGCGGACTGGGCGACGGCGGGGTGACGGGCCAACGCGGCCTCGATCTCGCCGAGTTCGATGCGGTTGCCGCGGATCTTGACCTGGCGGTCGGTACGGCCCAGGTACTCGATCACGCCGTCGGCGCGGCGGCGCACGAGGTCGCCGGTGCGGTACATGCGCGTCCCGGGCTCGCCGTACGGATCGGCCACGAAACGCTCGGCGGTCAGGCCGGGCCTGGCGTGGTAGCCGCGGGCGAGTTGGACGCCCGTCAGGTACAGCTCGCCCGGCACTCCGTCGGGCACCGGGTGCAGGCAGGAGTCGAGGACACGCAGGCCCGTGTTCCACACCGGGCGGCCGATGGGCACGGTGGTGCCGGGGGCGCCGTCGTACGCGTGGTACGTGACGTCGACCGCGGCCTCGGTGGGGCCGTACAGGTTGTGCAGCGGCACGCCGGTCAGTTCCCGCCAGCGGGCGGCGGCGGCGCCGGGCAGGGCCTCGCCGCTGCTGAAGACGCGCCGCAGGGACGCGGCCCAGGCCGGGTCTGCGGTGATCTCCTCGGACTGGAGGAAGGCCTCCAGCATGGAGGGCACGAAGTGCAGGGTGGTGATGCCCTGGTCCCGGATCAGCCCGGCGAGATAGGCCGGGTCTCGGTGTCCGTCCGGGCGGGCGAGGACCACCGTGGCGCCCTCGCACAGCGCCCAGAAGAACTCCCAGACGCTGACGTCGAAGCTGGCCGGGGTTTTCTGGAGCACCCGGTCGCCGGCGGTCAGACCGTACTGGCCCTGCATCCACGCGAGCCGGTTGACGATGGCCCGGTGGCTGACGACGACACCCTTGGGGCGGCCGGTGGAGCCGGAGGTGTAGATCAGGTAGGCCGGGTCGTCGGGGTGCGCCGGGGTCGGGAGGACGTCGGGTACGTCCACGTCCGGGCGGTCGAGCAGCAGGGATTCGAGGCCCGGGGCTTCTGGTTGCGCCGGAGTCGGATGGGCATCGGGTACATCCCCCGCCGGGCCGTCGAGCAGCGCTTCAAGGCCGGGAACTTCTGGTTGCGCCGGAGTCGGGCGAGCGTCGGGAACACCCCCCGCCGGGCCGTCGAGCAGCAGGGTGTCGAGGCCGGGGACGTCGGGGAGCCGGGTGCCGGTCACGGTGACGACCGTCGTGGCGCCGGAGTCGGTGAGCATGTGGGCCACCCGGTCGGCCGGATAGTCCACGTCGACCGGCAGATAGGCGGCCCCGGACTTCAGCACGCCGAGCAGCGCGACCATCAGCTCCGCCGAGCGCGGTACGGCGACGGCGACGACCGTGCCCGGCCCTGCACCCCGCGCGGCCAGCCGACACGCCAACTCACCTGCGCGGGCGTCCAGTTCGCGGTAGCTGAGGGTCTCGCCCTCGTAGACGACCGCGAGGGCCTGCGGGGTGCGGGCCGCCTGCGCCTCGAAGGCCGCCGCGAGTGTCGTGGCGGGTACCTGACGCTGCTCGCCCGTCAGGTCGGCGTCGGAGAGTTCCTCGGCCGACAGGAGTTCCAGACCGGCGGCCGACTGTCGCGGGTCCGTGGCCACGGAGTGCAGGATGCGGGAGAGCCGGTCCGCGATCCGTTGCACGGCCACGTCGTCGAGTCGGCCGGCGTGGTACTTGAGGCGCAGGTCGAGTCGGCGGCCGGGCTTGACGATCAGGGCGAGCGGATAGTGGACGGCGTCGTGGAACTCGTGGCCGGTGAGCCGCAGGGTGCCGCTCGGGTCGGCGAGGCCGTTCGCGTGCGGGTAGTTCTCGAAGACGACGAGGGTGTCGAAGAGGTCGCCCGCGCCCGAAAGGCCGGCGAGGCGCTGGAGTTCGGCGAGGCCGAGATGCTGGTGGTCCAGCAGCCGGGCCTGCTCGTCCTGCAAGCGGGCGAGCAGGTCGGCGAGGGTGTCGGCGGGGTCCCAACGGAACCGGGTCGGCAGGGTGTTGATGAACAGGCCGACCATGGACTCGATGCCCTCGACCTCCGCGTCGCGGCCGGAGACGGTGGTGCCGAACACCACGTCGTGCCGGGCGGTCAGCCGTCCGACGAGCAGGCCCCAGGCGCCCTGGACGACGGTGCCGAGCGTCACCCCGTGGTCCCGGGCGCGGGCCGCCAGTCGCGCCGTCACCTGCTCGGAGAGCTCGACGCGGATCTGCGCGGGCTCGACGGGCGCCCCGCCGGCGGGCGTCTCCACCAGCCGGGTGGGCTCCTCGACTCCGGCGAGCGCGGTGCGCCAGGCCGCACGAGCCGCGTCCCGGTCGGCGGCGGCCAGGTGGCGCAGATAGGCCTGGTACGGCGCCGGTTGCGGCAGCTCGGCCGGAGTGTCGCCGTAGCAGGCCATCAGCTCGCGGTGCAGCACCGGCAACGACCAGCCGTCGGCCACGATGTGATGGAACGTCAGCAGAAGTCGGCTGCGGTCCTCGTCGAGCCGGACGAGTGCGCAGCGCATCAGGGGCGGGCGGGCGAGGTCGAAGCGGCGGGCACGCTCGTCGGCGGCCACCGCCTCGGCGAGCTGTTCGCGGACGTCGGCGGCCTGGGCGGAGAGGTCCACTTCGCGCCAGGGCAGCTCCAGCCCTCCGGCGACGATCTGCACGGGCTGCCCGTCGCCGCACCGGCGGAAGCAGGCGCGCAGCGGGGCGTGCCGGTCCAGGACGCGCTGGGCGGCCCGGCGCAGCTGCTCGCCGTCCACCGGTCCCGACAGTTCGAGGGCCTGCTGGACGACGTATGCGTCACGGTCGGCGCCGTCGAGGACGGAGTGGAAGTAGAAGCCCTGCTGGAGCGGGCCCAGCGGCAGCAGTTCCTCCACGGTGACGGGGAACTCGCCCTGGAGTTCGGCGAGTTCGTCGGCGGTGAGGTGGACGAGCGGGGCGTGGTCGTCGGTGTTCTGCTGTACGACCTCTTCCGCCGCCTCGGCGAGTGCGGCGACCGTGCGGTGCCGGAAGACTTCGCGGGAGCTGAGCCGCAGTCCGGCCCGGCGGGCGTGGACGAGGAGCTGGATGGCGGTGATGCTGTCGCCGCCGAGGGCGAAGAAGTCGTCGTCGATGGTGGCCGAGCGCAGGCCGAGCACGTCGGCGTAGGCCGCGCACAGGAGTTCCTCGCGGGCGTCCCGGGGCGGGCGGCCGGCGCTGGCCGCACCGTAGTCGGGGATCGGGAGCGCGGCGGCGTCGAGCTTGCCGCTGGGGGTGACCGGGAGGCGGTCGAGGGGGACGACGGCCGCGGGGACCATGTACTCGGGCAGCTTCTCCGCGACGTACGAACGCAGCGCCCTCATCAGGGAGTTGACCTCGCGGAAGGGCGCGGGGCGGTTGGCGTGCGGGGCGGTGCCGGACGGCCGGTACAGGGTGCCGCCGGGTAGGTCGCCCGGGGCGAGCACGATGTCCAGGCTGCCGTCGTCGGCGGCGCCGTTCCAGGTGATGGCGGTCCGGTAGCCGTACCGGGCGCCTAGCGTGTGGAAGACCTCGGGGTCCGGAGCATCGGCGGTACGGCTGCTGTCGTCGAGGGCGGACAGCGCGGTCAGGTCCTCGGCGAGGCGGGCGTTGGGGACGGTGGTGACCCTGAGCGGGGTGGCGCCGCCCTCGGCCAGCCGGGCTTCGAGTGCCTCCGGCCCGCTCCACGGGATCTCGTCGAGGTCGGCCTGCGCCGGAGCCTGGGCTCGTCGGCGCAGCACGACGTCGTACCGGTACCGCGTCAGCTCGTTGTGGTGGGCGCCCCGTTTGACCTGGATCTCGGCGTCGAAGCCTTCGAGGGCGGCGAAGTAGTCGGGGTCCAGGAGGAGTTCACCCTCCCAGCTGATCGACCGCTCCACGGCCGCCCGCAGGGCCTGCTTGTCCTCCGGGTTGTCCGCGCGCCGCGTCTCGACGGCCGTGCGCAGGCAGCGCAGTAGGCGGGCGTTGCGGACGTCGCCGATGAACAGGGTGCCGCCGGGTGCGAGCAGCGTGTCGACGGCGCGGATGACGTCCGTGAGGTAGTCGGCGCTCGGGAAGTACTGGGCGACGGAGTTGAGGATGACGGTGTCGAAGTGGCCCTCGGGCAGTCCGCTGACGTCATGGGCGGGCCGGGCGCTCAGGCGGACCCGGTCGGCGAGTTCCGGTGAGGCCTCGACCTGGGTCCGCAGGGCGCGTACGGCCTCTTCGGAGAGGTCGGTGCCCCAGTACTCCGCACAGCCCGGCGCGACACGGCTGAGGATCAGACCGCTGCCGACGCCGATCTCGAGCACCCGGCGGGGTGCGAGCTCCTCGATGCGGGCGACCGTCGCCGCGCGCCACTCGCGCATCTCCTCGACGGGGATGGGCAGTCCGTCGTACATGCTGTTCCAGCCCGCGAAGTTCTCGCGGATTCCATGGTCCTGGTTGCCCTCGGATCCGGCCGCCGCGTACAGGAGTTCGTGGAGGTCCTTCCACTCCCGTACCTGCTCGGTCGTGTCGGGGACGGTGGCGCCGTCCAGTGCGGGGACGACGTACGCGGCGAGCCGCCGGTCGCCGGGGCGGTCCTCGCGGACCATCACCACGGCCTGGTCCACGGTCGGATGGGCGCGCAGGACGGACTCGATCTCGCCGGGTTCGATGCGGAAGCCGCGGATCTTGACCTGGGAGTCGGCGCGGCCGAGGAACTCCAGGCGTCCGTCGGCCTTCCAGCGCACCAGGTCGCCGGTGCGGTAGAGGCGTTCGCCCGGCGCCCCGAACGGGTCGGCGACGAAGCGTTCCGCCGTCAGGTCGGGCCGTCCGAGGTAGCCGCGGGCGAGCCCGGCGCCGCCCAGGTACAGCTCGCCGGGGACTCCGGGCGGGACGGGCCTCAGGCGGGCGTCGAGGACGTAGGCGCGGGTGCCCGGGTCGGGGATGCCGATGGGCACGATGGACCCGGCCGGGATGTCGGGGTCGCACAGGCCGAGGGTGGAGTTGGTGGTCGCCTCGGTGGGGCCGTACGCGTTGAACATCATCCGGCCGCGGGCGTAGCGGCCCACCAGCTCCGGCGAGACCCGTTCAGTGCCCGCGAGCAGGGTGGCGGGCGGCAGTTCGACGTCCTCGGGCATGGCGGCGAGCAGCGCCGGCGGGAGGATCATGAAGGTGATGCCGTGTGCGTGGGCGTAGTCGGCGAGCGGTGCGCCGGGCACCCGCAGCTCGCTCGGTACGACGACGAGCCGGCCGCCGGACAGCAGGCCGAGGCACAGGTCCCAGAACGCCACGTCGAAGCTGGGCGAGGCGAACTGCAGCACCCGGCTGTGCGGACCGATCCCGAACCGTTCGGTCTGCGTGGCGACCAGCTTGGCGACGCCCGCGTGGGTGAGGACCACGCCCTTGGGGCGGCCGGTGGAGCCGGAGGTGTAGATCACGTAGGCGGAGTTGGTCACGGACAGCGCGCTGGGGTCCGGTCCCTGCGCCGGGTGCTCGGCCAACTCCCGTACGGTCTCGGGCGCGTCGAGGACCACGACGTCCATGCCGTCGCAGGGCGGGATGTCCGCCGCGACCTCGGCCGTGGTGACCAGGCAGACTGGGGTGGCGTCGGCCAGCATGTAGGCGATGCGGTCGGCCGGGTAGTCGGTGTCCACGGGCAGGTAGGCGGCACCGGACTTCAGGACGGCGACTTCGGCGATGACGAGTTCGGCGGAGCGGGGCACCGCGAGGGCCACCACCCGCTCGGCGCCGGCGCCGCGAGCGATGAGGGCGTGGGCCAAACGAGCCGCGTGCTCATCGAGTTCGGCGTAGGTGAGGGCGGTGTCCTCGAAGACCAGCGCGATGTCGTCCGGACGGGTGCGGACCTGCTCGGCGAACATCTGCGGCCAGGTGCGCGGCGGGACGTCGTGGTCGGTGTCGTTCCACTCCCGCAGGACGCGGTGGGTCTCCTCGGTGCTGAGGAGCGCCAGTTCGCCGACGGGGATGTGCGGCCGGGCGAGGCCGTCGGCGAGCAGGCTGGCGTAGTGATCCGCCATGCGCCGGGCGGTATCGGCCTCGAAGAGATCCGGCCGGTACGTCACCAGGACGTCGCCCGCGCGGACGTCGAGCGCCACGTCGAGGGAACCTTCGCGCATGCTGCCGTATGCCGTGTTGAAGAACAGTCCGCCGCCCCGGGTGGGCTCCGGTCGCAACCGGTCGATCAACGTGGCGAGTTCGACCCGATGGGCCCGGGCCTGCTCGGCCGCCTCGTTCACGCGGCGTACGAGCTCCGCGAAGGGCGTGCCGCCGTCCAGGGCGATCCGGAGCGGCAGGTCCTCATACCCGAGGGTGATGTCGTGCCCGCCTCCATAGCGGTGCAGCAGGGCGACATAGGCGGCCAGGAGTGTCGACGCGTCGGGCGTGACGTCCAGCGCGCGGCTCAGGGTTCGGCGTTCCCCGTCGGGCCGGGCGGGGTAAGGAAAATCGGCGGGGAGGGGGGTCTCCAGCGGGAGGGGATCGAGTTGCCGCTGCCAGAATGCGGCCGCTGTTTCGTCGTCGGTACCGGACACACGTTCTTCGAAACCGGACACTGGTGACCGCGCCTCCAGAGTGTGGAACCGGCTCAGCCGGAGGACCACGGCGATACTAAGGTAAGGATTACCTAACCAAAAGACCCCTGTCTGGGCCGACCTGTTACCGGCCACTAGGATTAAGGCCTGCCTAACCTAAGGGAGTTGCCCGTTGGAGACCGCACGGTGACGCGGGGCAGAAGGGTTCGCCCTGTTCTCCTCGTCGCATTGCTGGGCGTGGTGCTGCTCGCGCTCTGTCTGCTTTCGCTCGCCCTCGGCGCCGCCAGCATTCCGCCGGACCAGGTGGTGCGCGCCCTGTTCGGTGACGCGCCGAGCCGGTTCGTGGACAACGTCATCTGGTCGGCGCGGGTGCCCCGCACCGCGCTCGGACTCACCGCGGGGGCGGCGCTCGGGCTGGCCGGGGCTCTGATGCAGGCCCTGACGCGTAATCCGCTGGCCGACCCCGGAATCCTGGGGGTCACCGCGGGTGCGTCCTTCGCCATCGTGCTGGCCGTCGGTGTGCTGGGACTCGGCTCGTTCTACGGGTACGTCTGGTTCGCCTTCGCCGGTGCGCTCGTGGCGAGCGTCCTGGTCTTCCTGCTCGGCAGGCTGGGCCGCTCGGGTCTCACTCCGGTCAAGCTGGCCCTCGCCGGGGTCGCGGTGACCGCGCTGCTCAACTCCCTCACCAGCGCGATCGCGTTGACCGACCCGGACGCGCTGGACCGCTACCGCTTCTTCACCGCCGGCTCGATGGCCGACCAGGACGGGGCGACCGTGCTGCGGATCCTGCCCTTCCTGGCCGTCGGTGCCGTACTCGCCCTCGCCGCCGCGCCCGCCCTGAACAGCCTGGCCCTCGGCGAGGACGTGGCGGCCTCCCTGGGACGGCGGATCGGACTCATCCGGCTCGGCGGCGTCACCGCGATCACCCTGCTGACCGGAGCGGCGGTCGCGGCCATCGGGCCGGTCGTCTTCATCGGCCTGGTCGTCCCCCATGTCGCCCGTGCGCTGGCCCAGTCGGCGGGCATCGGCCCGGACCACCGCTGGCTGCTGCCGCTGTCCGCGGTGCTCGCGCCGAGCCTGCTCCTCACCGCGGACATCATCGGCCGGATGATCGCCCGGCCCACCGAGGTGCAGGCCGGGATCGTCGTCGCCTTCATCGGCGGACCGTTCTTCATCGCCCTGGTCAGACGGCGCAAGCTCGCGGAGGCATGAGGATGACGACGACCTTCAAGTCCCTTACGGCGAAGTCCCGTTCCGCGCCGGTCCGGACCTACCGGCTGACCGTGCCACCGCTGTCCGGCATCATCCGCCCCCGTCTGGTGGCGGTGTGCGCGGTCCTCGGTGTCGGCGCCTTCTTCCTCTTCTGCTGGAGCCTGACGATCGGCGACTACCCGATCGCCTTCGGCGATGTCGTGCGGGCCCTGGTCGGCTCCGGGGACCCCGGCACCGTGCTCGTCGTCCAGGAACTGCGGCTGCCCCGCTCCCTGGTCGGACTGCTGGCCGGCATCGCGTTCGGTGTCTCCGGCGGGCTGTTCCAGACGATGACCCGCAATCCGCTGGCGAGCCCCGACATGATCGGCCTCACCCAGGGCGCGGGCACCTTCGTGGTCGCGGGCATCGTGCTGGGCTGGGACGGAGGCCTCGGCACCCAGGCGCTCGGACTGCTCGGTGCGCTGACCACGGCCCTGCTGGTGTACGCCCTCGCCTGGCGCCGCGGCACCACCGGCTACCGGATCATCCTCATCGGCATCGGCGTGGCCTGGATCTGCACGAGCGCCACCGACTATCTGGTGGCCAAGGGCGGCCGGTTCCAGGCCCAGGCCGCGCTCGGCTGGCTGGTGGGCAACCTCAACGGCCGTACGTGGTCCCAGGTCGGCCCGCTCGCCGTCGCGCTGGCGGTCCTGCTGCCGACGGCGCTGCTGCTCGGCCGGCTGCTGCGCACCCTCCAGCTGGGCGACGACGTGGCCACCGGCCTGGGCACGCGGGTGCAACCGGTGCGCCTGGCCATCCTCCTCAGCGGAGTCGGCCTGATCGCCTTCGCCACGGCGGCCGCGGGACCGATCGCGTTCGTGGCGCTGGCCGCGCCGCAGATCGCCCAGCGGCTGGCGGGCACCGCCTGGCCGCCCACCGTGGCCTCGGGGCTGACCGGGGCGCTGGTGGTCCTCGGCGGTGACCTGATCGCCCGTACGCTGTTCTCCGGCACGGAGTTGCCGGTCGGAATCGTCACGGGCGTGCTCGGCGCGCCCGTTCTGCTCTGGTTGCTCGTCCGCGCCAACCGCGCGGGTTCAGGAGGCTGATCCCATGTCGACCGACCGTATGCCGACCGATGCCGGGCCGGCCGACGCGCTGCCCTTGGCCGACCCTGACCTGCGGGCAAGTGGTCTGCGTCTGGCGTACGACAACCGCCTGGTGGTGGACGGCCTCGACCTGGCCGTGCCGCCCGGCCGGATCACCGCCGTCGTCGGCGCCAACGCCTGCGGCAAGTCGACGCTGCTGCGTGCCCTGGCCCGGCTGCTGGCGCCCCGCGAAGGCGCGGTACATCTGGACGGCAGGGCGCTGCACGCGATACCGACGAGAGAGCTGGCGCAGCGTCTGGGCATCCTGCCGCAGAGCCCGGTGGCGCCGGAGGGCCTGACGGTCATCGACCTGGTGAACCGGGGGCGTTCACCGCACCAGACGTGGTGGCGGCAGTGGTCGAAGGCGGACGAGCAGGCGGTGCAGCAGGCGCTGACGGCGACCGGTATGACGGACCTGGCGGACCGCCCCGTCGACGAGTTGTCGGGCGGCCAGCGCCAACGGGCCTGGATCGCGATGGCCGTGGCGCAGGGCACCCCCGTCCTCCTCCTCGACGAGCCCACGACCTATCTGGACCTGGCCCACCAGATCGACGTCCTGGACCTGATCACGGACCTCAACCGGCGTGAGAACCGCACCGTCGTGATGGTCCTGCACGACCTCAACCAGGCCTGCCGCTACGCCGATCACGTGGTCGCCATGAAGAACGGCCGGATCGCCGCCGAGGGCACTCCGGCCGAGGTCATCACGGCTCAGACGGTGGCGGACGTGTTCGACCTGGACTGCCGCATCACCCTGGACCCGGTCAGCGGCACGCCGATGGTGATCCCGATGGGACGCCATCACCAGGGCGCGCCGCTGCAGCCGATGGCACAGGCGGCCGACTGAGAACGCGGAGGCCCGTCAGGGCCGGGCAGTCAGATACCCGCCCATCGTGCGGAAGTACTCCGACGCTGCGAGTTCGGTCCCGTCCTCCGTCCGTACCCGCTTGACCAGCAGTCCGTGCAGCCGGCCGGTCCGCGCCTCGGCACCCGCCACCACGACGACCCCGTCTCCCTCGCGGATGAAGATGCGCCCGGGCGTGCCGCCGTAGCAGCCCTGGGACACCTCCGCCTCGACGATGCGGATGCGTTTGCCGCGATGGTGGGTGAAGGCGTTGGGGTACGGGTCGGACTGGGCGCGCACCAGCCGGTCCAGGGCCTCCGCGGGCCAGGTCCAGTCGATGCGGCTGTCCTCCATCGAGCGCTTGTGGAAGAAGCTGGCCCTGCTGCGGTCCTGCGGAATCCAGTGAGCCCGGCCGGAGGCGATCAGGTCCAACGACTCGTGGACCACGGGAGTGATCAGGTCGACGGTGCGGTGGAAGAGGTCGGTGACGGTGTCGCGCGGGCCCACCGGGATCGCCCGCTGCAACAGGACGTCGCCCGCGTCGAGTTCGGCGTTCATGCGGTGGGCGGTGACGCCGACCTCGCGTTCGCCGTTGATGAGCGCCCAGATCAGCGGGGAGAAGCCCGCGTAGGCCGGCAGCAGCGAGTCGTGGACGTTGAGCGTGCCGTGCGTGGGGATGTCGAAGATCTCCGGCGGGAGCACCGTGCGCCAGTTGTTGGCGACGATCAGATCGGGCTCCATGTCCCGCAGGGCGGCGCGGAGTTCGAGGTCGTCGGGGCGGTTGCGCAGCAGTACCGGGATGTCGTGCTTCTCGGCGAGTTCGGCCACCGAATCGTCCCAGATTTTCTCGTATACGTGGTCGCTCTTGGGGTGGGTGACGGCCATGACCACCTCGTGATCGGACTCCAGCAGAGCCTGGAGCGTGCGGTGCCCCCAGGTCTGATAGCCGAACATGACGACCCGCATAGTCGATCCTCTCGTAGGACACACCATTGCAAGGTAAGGCTAACCTTATTTAACATCGGTGGCGCCTAGGGGAAGGGAAGTTGCGGTGAACGCACTGCACGACGAACCTGCCGCCGTCCACGATGTGCTCGGAATAGGTTTCGGGCCGTCAAATCTCGCACTGGCCATAGCAATCGAGGAACACAACGTCCGTGCCGCTCCACAGGACCGGATCCGCGCCGGATTCCTGGAACGCCAGACGGGCTTCGGCTGGCACCGCGGAATGCTCATCGACGACGCGACCATGCAGGTGTCCTTCCTGAAGGACCTGGTCACCATGCGCAATCCCACAAGCGACTTCAGCTTCCTGTGCTTCCTGCGCGAGCGCGGCAGACTGGTCGACTTCCTCAACGCGAAGACGCTGTTCCCGCTGAGGATCGAGTTCCACGAGTACTTCGAGTGGGCGGCCGCCCGGGTCGCGGACCTGGTCACGTACGACGCCGAAGTCCTCGCCGTGGAACCGGTCACCGCCGAGGGCGGCGCGGTCCGCTACTTCGACGTGGTCAGCCGCGTACCCGGCGATCCACAGCGCACGGAGGTCCGCCGCACCCGCAACATCTCGGTGGCCGTGGGCCTGGAACCCCATGTGCCGCCCGACATAGCCCTCTCGGACCGCATCTGGCACAACAGCGAACTGATCCCGCGCACCCGCGAGTTGACCGGCCGGGGCGGATCAGTGCAGCGCATCCTGGTCCTCGGAGCGGGACAGAGCGGCGCCGAAGCGGTCGACTACCTGCACCGCTCCTTCCCCGACTCGGAGATCTGCGCGGTCTTCGCCAAGTACGGCTACACGCCCGCCGACGACAGCCCGTTCGCCAACCGGATCTTCGACCCGGAGGCCGTGGACGTCTACTTCCAGGCGCGGCCCGAGGTGAAGCAGTCCCTGTACGACTACCACCGCAGCACCAACTACTCAGTGGTCGACATGGACTTGATCGAGTCCCTTTACGCCACCATGTACCGCGAGAAGGTCCAGGGCCACGAGCGCCTCCAGCTGCGGAACGTGTCCCGCATCCGGGACGTGCGGCAGTTGCCCGACCGCCTCGAGGTCACCGTCGAGTATCTCCCCACCGGAGAACGGGAGGTGATCGCCTGCGACATCCTGGTCCATGCGACCGGCTACCGCCCGCGGGAGCTCGACCCCCTGCTGGGCCGGACCGCGAAGCTCTGCCTGCGGGACGACAACGACGCCGTACGGGTTGGACGCGACCACCGTGTGGAGGCCGCACCGGAGGTCACGGCCGGTATCTACCTCCAGGGTGCGACCGAGCACACCCACGGCCTCACATCCACCCTCCTGTCCACGACCGCCGTACGCTCCGGCGAGATCCTCGATTCCCTGCTCACTCACCGGCGCGGCGACGCGGGTGACGCCACTGGGCAAGATTCATCAAGTCAGAGTAGCCTCACCTAAGTTTTCAGCCTGTGGAGCGATTCAACGGTCGTCCGATCCCGGAGGGGTGCGGGTGGGTCCTTCAAATCCGTCGGGACGGGACGTCCTGAGACGGTCGATCAAGGGGCAGCGGCGCGATGTCGCGCTCGGTGCGCTCCTCGGCTCGGGGCACCAGGCGGGCGAGGCGCTGGTGCCGGTCCTCATCGGTGTCGTCATCGACCGCGCCGTCACGGACTCCGACACCGGCGCCCTGCTGCGGTGGCTCGCCGTCCTCGCCGTGGTCTACACGGGACTCGCGCTCAGCTACCGCTACGGCGCCTGGTCCGGCGACCGGGCCGCCGCGCAGGCCGAACACGACCTGCGCATCACCCTCGTACGACGCGTCCTTCATCCTCGGGGCGGGGCGGAGGAGGGCCGGCTGCCCGGCGCGCTCGCCAACGTCGCCACCGAGGACGCCAAGCGGGTCGGCGCCGTCAACATGGCGCTGATGGCGGGGATTTCGGCCCTGGCCGGCATCCTCGCCTGCGCCGTCGTCCTGCTGCGGGCGTCGGTGACGCTCGGCCTGGTCGTCCTGCTCGGCACGCCGGTGCTGCTGTGGCTCGGCCACCTGCTCAGCAAGCCGCTGGAGTCCCGCAGCGAGGCCGAGCAGGAACGGGCCGCGCACGCCTCGGCCGTCGCCGCCGATCTGGTGGCCGGGCTGAGGATCCTCAAGGGCATCGGCGGCGAGTCGACTGCCATATCCCGCTACCGCACCACCAGCCGCGACTCCCTCCAGGCCACGTTGAAGGCGGCCCGCGCGCAGGCCTTCCAGAGCGGCATGGTGCTGACCCTGACGGGCTGTCTGATCGCCGCCGTCGCCCTGGTCGGCGGTCGGCTCGCAGCACAAGGCGACATCAGTCTGGGCCAGTTGGTGTCGGCGGTCGGGCTCGCGCTCTTCCTGCTCGGCCCGTTGGAGGTGCTCGCGTGGGTCAACGCCGAGCTCGCCCAGGGTCGCGCCTCCGCCTCCCGGATCGCGGAGGTGCTCGCCGCGCCGCACACCGTCGACGCCGGCGAGGGAACCCTCCCCCAGCCGGTGCGCGGCGCGGTCCGGCTCCGCGGCGTCAGCCTCGGCGGGCTGCGCGACGTCGACCTGGACGTCGCGCCCGGCGAGCTGCTGGGCGTGGTCACGACCGACCCCGCCCAGGCCACGGACCTGATGCGCGCCCTGGCCCGGCAGACCGACCCGGACTCGGGCACGGTCGAGCTGGACGGCGTACCCCTGCGGGACCTGGACCCGGCTCAGTTGCGTACGGCGATGCTGGTGGCCGAGCACGACGCAGACCTCTTCGAGGGCACCGTCCACGACAACGTCACGGCGTCGGCCCCGGACGGCGCCGATCCGGAGCCGGCGATGGCGGCGGCCGGGGTGGCAGAGGTCGCCCAATCCCTGGCGGACGGCGCGGACACCGCGGTCAGCGAACGCGGCCGGTCCCTGTCCGGCGGGCAGCGCCAACGGGTCGCCCTGGCCCGCGCCTTGGCCGCCGACCGGCCGGTCCTGGTCGTCCACGATCCGACCACCGCGGTGGACGCGGTCACCGAGGCGGGCATCGCCACCGGAATCCGGGAGATCCGCAAGGGCCGTACGACGATCCTGGTGACCACCAGCCCCGGGCTCCTGTCGGTCACCGACCGGGTCGTGCTGCTGGAGGACGGACGGGTCTCCGACACGGCTCCGCACGCCGAGCTGATACGCCGTCATGAGTCCTACCGAGCGGCGGTGCTGGCATGACCGACCCGACCCCCACCCGCGAACTGCTGCCCACGGCGACGCCGGTCCGCACGCGGGCCGCGGTCCGTGAACTCGTCCGTCCGCACCGCCGCCTGATGCTCATCGCTTTCGCCGTGATGATCGCGGCGACCGGGGTCGGGCTGATCGTCCAGCCGCTGCTGGGCCGCATCGTGGACGTGGTCGCCGAGCACCGCCCGGCCGACGACATCACCCTCCCCGTCGTTCTGCTCGTTCTGGTCGCCGTCGTGCAGGGCGGCGCCACCGCGCTCGGTCTGTCGCTGGTCTCCCGTCTCGGCGAGACGGTACTGGCGCAGTTGCGCGAGCGGTTCGTCGAGCGGGCCCTGCGACTGCCCCTGGAACAGGTGGAGAAGGCAGGCTCCGGGGACCTCAACGCCCGGGTCACCCGGGACGTGTCGGTGGTCGGCGAGGCGGTGCGCAACGCGCTGCCCGAACTGGCCCGCTCCCTGCTGGCCATCGTGCTGACCCTGGCCGCGATGGCGGCGCTGGACTGGCGGTTCCTGCTGGCGGCCCTGCTCGCCGTGCCCATCCAGGCCGGCACCGCACGCTGGTACGTACGCCATGCCGTCCCCCTCTACGCCGAGCAGCGCATCGCCATGGGGTCCCAGCAACAGCAGCTCCTGGACACCATCGCAGGCGCCGGAACCGTACGGGCGTTCCGGATGGAGGAGCAGCACACCGCGCACGTGACGAAGCGGTCCTCGGCCGCGGTCGCGCTGACCATGCGCGGGGTGCGGCTGGTGCTCGACTTCTACAACCGGCTGCACATCGCCGAGTACACCGGCCTCGCCGCCGTCCTCGTCACCGGCTTCCTGCTGGTGCGCGCCGACTCCGTCTCCATCGGCACCGCCACGGCCGCCGCGCTCTACTTCCACAGTCTGTTCACGCCCATCAACTCGGCCCTCGTCCTGCTGGACGACGCCCAGTCGGCGACGGCGGCGCTCGCCCGGCTGGTCGGGGTCGCGGACGGGCCGGTGGCCGAGGCATCAACCGGAGCGCCGAGTCCGTACGACCGTCCCGAGTCCGGCGCGGTGACGGTGACGGGCGTCCATCACGCGTACGAGCCCGGCCGTCCCGTCCTGCACGACGTGCACCTCACGCTCGCGGCCGGCGAACGCGTCGCCCTCGTCGGCGCGAGCGGCGCGGGCAAGACGACGCTGGCCAAGCTGATCGCGGGCGTGCACCAACCGACCGCCGGTTCGGTTCAGCTGAACGCTCCCACCGACGGCCTGCCCGTGGCCCTGGTGACCCAGGAGACGCATGTCTTCGCCGGGCCGCTCGCCGACGATCTGCGCCTGGCGCGCGCCGACGCCACGGACCAGGACCTGCGCGCGGCACTCGCGGAGGTGGACGCGCTGGACTGGGCCGAAGCACTGCCGGAGGGTCTGGCCACCGTCGTCGGCGAGGGCGGACACCGCCTCACCGCCGCCCAGGTGCAGCAACTGGCCCTGGCCCGGCTGGTCCTGGCCGATCCGCCGGTGGCCGTGCTCGACGAGGCCACGGCCGAGGCGGGCAGCACCGGCGCCCGCCTGCTGGAGAAGGCGGCGGACCGGGCGATCGAGCACCGCACCGCGCTCGTCGTCGCCCACCGCCTCACCCAGGCCGCCGACGCGGACCGGATCGTCGTCATGGACGGCGGCCGGATCGTGCAGAGCGGAACCCACGACGAACTGTGCGCCACCGCCGGCCCGTACGCCTCCCTGTGGCAGGCGTGGTCCGGCACCCGCACTCCCGTCGACGAGCCCCCCACGCCCCGTCCCAGCACCGACACAACCAAGAAGGACCACTGATGCTCGGCTCTCTCAGAGGCACCCGGCTCGCCGCGGCACTCGCCTCCGCGCTGCTCCTCTTCGTCACCGTCACGGCCTGCGGATCCGACGACGGCTCCGACACGGCGGGCTCGGAAGCCACCGAGTCCTCGAGCACCGCTTTCCCGGTGACCGTCCCGCACAAGTACGGCAGTACGACCATCAAGTCCGAGCCGAAGCGGATCGTCACGGTCGGCCTGACCGACCAGGACGCGGTGCTCGCGCTGGGCAAGGTGCCCGTGGGCACGACCGAGTGGCTCGGCGGCTACAAGGGCGCGATCGGCCCCTGGGCCACGGACAAGCTGGGCAGCGCGGCGGCGCCGACGGTCCTCAAGGACACCGGCACCGGCCCGCAGACGGAGAAGATCGCCGCGCTCAGGCCGGACCTGATCCTCGCTGTCTACGGCGGCCTGACGAAGGAGCAGTACGACACCCTGTCGAAGTTCGCCCCGGTGGTCGCCCAGCCCAAGGAGTTCAACGACTTCGGCGTGCCGTGGCAGAACCAGACGGAGATCATCGGCAAGGCGCTCGGCCAGGAGGCCAAGGCCAAGGACCTCGTCGCGGGCGTCGAGACCGACTTCAAGAAGGCGATCGACGACAACCCGGAGTTCGCCAAGTCCAGCGCCGTGATGGCGACGCCGTACGAGGGCATCTTCGTCTTCGGCAGCCAGGACCCGCGCTCGCGTCTGCTCACGGACCTCGGCTTCACCCTGCCCAAGGACCTGGACAAGGTCATCGGTGACGAGTTCGGTGCCAACATCAGCAAGGAGCGCACCGACCTGCTGGACACCGACGCGATCGTCTGGATCGTCTCCGACACCGCCAAGGACAAGGCCGCGCTCCGCAAGAACTCTCTGTACGCCGATCTGACGGTGGCGAAGGAGGACCGCGAGGTCTTCGTCAAGGAGAGCAGCGACTACGGCAACTCGGTCTCCTTCGTGTCGGTGCTGAGCCTGCCCTACATGCTCGAGCGTCTGGTGCCGCAGCTCGCCGCGGCGGTCGACGGCGAGACCTCGACGAAGGTGACCGAGCCGACGTCCTGACGCTCGGCCCGGACAGGTGCGGATGCCGGTCGCAGCAGCCGACCGGCCTCCGTCTCAGTGCCCGTGCCCTTCTGCTTCTTCGTGCGCGGGCTCTTCCGCCGTCGCCTGTCCGGCGTGGACCGTGAAGGCCGCGGTGTGGACGGTGCCCGCGTGCTTGAAGTCCAGGAACAGCCGGTAGGTCCCGCCGCTCGGTGCCGTGGCCGCGAAGGAGATGTCGGGGCCGGGCTTCGTCGCGGTGTTGGGGTGCACATGGAGGTAGGCGAGGTCGCCGGAGCGCAGGGCGACCAGATGGCCGTACGCACCCAGGTAGGGCTGGAGGTCGGTGACCGGCCTGCCGTTGCGGGACACCGTCAGCTTGAGCTCGCTTTCGGCGCCCGGGCGCAGGCCGCCGGACAGCTCGACCTCGTAGCCGTGGATCCTCGCGACCTTGCTGGGCGCGGGCAGCTCCTTCGGCTCGTAGGGGCCAGCTGCCGCCAGGTCAGCGCCGAGGGTGAGGTTCTTCGCGCCCTTCTTCGCCGGGGTGAAGTCGGCGAAGACGCGGTAGCCGCCCGCGCGGGGCAGTTCGACGGGGATGCTCCAGGTGCCGTCGGCGGCGCGGGTGGGGTGCAGATGGCGGTAGGTGATCAGGTCGCGTGAGGCCACGATGAGGTGAAGTTCCTTGTCGTGCTCGCGCCGGTAGGCGGTGACGGCGTCGCCGTCGGCGTCCCGGATCGTGAAGCGCAGCTCGCTCCGCTCCCCCGCCGTGACGCGCGGGGTCTTCAGGTCGAGGGTGTAGCCGCCCTCGGAGATCTGCAGTCCGCCGGCCGGTGTCGCTTCATGCCCGCCATGGTCGTCCCCTCCCTCCGTCGCCGCTTCGGTGTGCGTGTCGTGACGTGCCGGCGGGCGGTCTTCCACGACCGGGGCGACGCCCTGGCCCACGCCGTAGGCGGTGCCGAACGTGGCGGCCAGCGCGGCGGCGAATGCGGTGAGCTTCAGTGCGGTGCGCATGGTGTTCTCCGATCTCCGGATTGCTATGGGTCCATTTCTATGGGTCCAACCATACCCCCAGGGGGTATAAAGTCAAGGCCTGCTCGCGCTTGCTCTCGATACCCCGCAGGGGTATATATGACGGCGAGAGAAGGATACCCCGGTCCCGTATGCAGTCCAGGAGCGATGATGGCCAGTCACCAGGTCGAACTAGTCATCGGCGGCATGACCTGCGCCTCGTGCGCGGCACGCGTCGAGAAGAAGCTCAACCGCATGGACGGGGTCACGGCCACGGTCAACTACGCCACCGAGAAGGCAAAGGTCAGCTACACCGGTGAGGTCTCCGTCCCGGAACTGATAGCCACGGTCGAGGCGACGGGGTACACCGCGCAGGAGCCCGCGCGGGCCGACCCCGAGCCCGAGCAGGCCGACCATGAGCTCCGGTCCCTCCGGCAGCGGCTGCTCACCTCGGTCGCCCTCGCCGTCCCCGTGATCGCGATGGCCATGATCCCCGCCCTGCAGTTCGAGAACTGGCAGTGGCTTTCCCTGACGCTGGCGGCGCCCGTGGTGACGTACGCCGGATGGCCCTTCCACCACGCGGCGCTGACCAACGCCCGCCATGGTGCGGCCACGATGGACACGCTGATCTCGGTCGGTACGTCGGCGGCGTTCCTGTGGTCGCTGTGGGCGCTGTTCTTCGGGACCGCGGGCACGCCGGGGATGACGCATCCCTTCGAGCTGACGATCGCCCGCGGTGACGGCGCCGGGAACATCTACCTGGAGGCCGCGGCCGGCGTCACCATGTTCATCCTGGCCGGGCGCTACTTCGAGGCCCGCTCCAAGCGCAAGGCGGGGGCCGCTCTCAAGGCGCTGCTGGAGCTGGGTGCGAAGGACGTCACCGTGCTGCGCCCGGACGGCCGCGAACAGACCCTGCCGGTCGCCGAGTTGACGGTCGGTGACCGCTTCCTGGTGCGTCCCGGGGAGAAGATCGCCACTGACGGGACGGTCGTCGAGGGCTCCTCCGCCGTCGACGCCTCCATGCTCACCGGCGAGTCCGTGCCGGTGGAGGTGGGCCAGGGTGATCCGGTCACCGGCGCCACGGTCAACGCGGGCGGGCGGCTCGTCGTCGAGGCCGTGCGGGTCGGCGCGGACACCCAGCTCGCCCGGATGGCCAGGCTGGTGGAGGACGCGCAGAACGGGAAGGCCGCCGCGCAGCGGCTCGCGGACCGGATCTCCGGCGTGTTCGTGCCGGTCGTGATCGCCCTGGCCCTGGGCACCCTCGGCTTCTGGCTGGGCAACGGTGCGGGTCTGACGGCCGCGTTTACCGCCGCCGTCGCGGTCCTGATCATCGCCTGCCCGTGCGCCCTGGGCCTCGCCACCCCGACCGCGCTGCTGGTCGGCACGGGGCGGGGCGCCCAGCTCGGGATCCTGATCAAGGGGCCTGAGGTGCTGGAGTCGACGCGCAAGGTCGACACCGTCGTGCTCGACAAGACGGGCACGGTCACCACCGGTCGGATGACGCTGCTGGACGTGCACACCGCCGACGGAGTCGACGAGTCCGAAGTCCTGCGGCTGGCGGGCGCCTTGGAGCACGCCTCCGAGCACCCGATCGCCCGCGCCGTCGCCGAAGGAGCGCTGGAGAAGCTGGGCGCGCTGCCCGCGCCCGAGGACTTCGCGAACGTCCCCGGCCTGGGTGTGCAGGGCGTCGTCGACGGTCATGCCGTCCTCGTCGGACGTGAACGGCTGCTCGCCGACTGGGCGTTGGAGCTGCCCGAGGAGCTGAAGCGCGTCAAGTCCGAGGCCGAGGCGGCCGGGCGCACCGCGATCGCCGTCGCCTGGGACGGGGAGGCGGGGGCGGTCCTCGAAGTCGCCGACGCCGTCAAGGAGACCAGCCCGGAGGCGATCGAGCGGCTGCGCGGTCTCGGTCTGACCCCGATCCTGCTGACCGGAGACAACCGGACCGTGGCCGAGTCGGTCGCACGCCAGGTCGGCATCGCGCCCGAGGACGTCTACGCCGAGGTGCTGCCGCAGGACAAGGCCGCCGTCGTCAAGCGCCTTCAGGGCGAGGGCCGTTCGGTCGCCATGGTCGGTGACGGCGTCAACGACGCGGCCGCGCTCGCGCAGGCCGACCTGGGGCTGGCCATGGGCACCGGCACCGATGCGGCGATCGAGGCGAGCGACCTGACGCTCGTACGAGGCGATCTGCGGGCCGCTGCCGACGCCGTCCGGCTGGCCCGACGGACCCTCGGCACCATCCGGTCCAACCTGTTCTGGGCCTTCGCCTACAACCTGGCCGCCCTGCCGCTCGCCGCGGCCGGACTGCTCAATCCGATGATCGCCGGTGGGACCATGGCGTTGTCCTCGGTGTTCGTCGTCGCCAACTCCCTGCGCCTGCGCGCCTTCCGCCCCCTCGGATGACGCCCAGCGTTCACAGCCCCCTCACACTCAGGTCGTCGTAGGCTCCCCGGGGCCGCACTAGCGTCTTCGGGTCGCCCCCCGAACCGAACAGAGTGAGGTTTCGATGTCCTCAAGGCATGTCCTCGCCGGCCTGGCCCTGGTGCCGGCGCTCGCCTTCCCGGCGGCCGCTCACGCGACGACGGCGCACACCTCCGGGGGGTCGCACCACAAGACCTCCTTCGACCTCCAGGCCCACCGCGGCGGCATCGGCATGACGACCGAGTCGTCCCTGGAGGGCTTCGGCAAGGCGCTGCGCCTGGGTGTGTCCACGCTGGAGCTGGACACCCAGATCACCAAGGACAAGAAGGTCGTCGTCACCCACGACCGGCAGGTCAGCGCCCAGAAGTGCAAGGACACCGCGCCGCTCACGCCGAGCGACCCGATGTACCCGTACGTCGGCAAGTACATCAAGGACCTGACGCTGGCCCAGATCAGGACCATGGACTGCGGCTACCAGCAGCTGCCCGGCTTCCCCGAGCAGGAGCAGATCAAGGGCCAGAAGATGGTCGAGCTCCGGAACGTCCTGAACCTGGTCAAGCGCTACAAGGCCCGGCAGGTCACGCTGAACGTCGAGACGAAGGTCGAGGCGGGCGCCCCCGAACAGACCGCGCCGCGCGAGCTGTTCGTGCGCCGGGTCTACGAGGAGATCCACCGCTCCGGCATCGAGCGCCAGGTCACCATCCAGTCCTTCGACTGGGGCGCCCTGAAGGCGATGCACAAGCTCGCGCCGAGGTGGCCGCTGGTAGCGCTCACCAACTACGACTTCCTCCAGGTCGGCAAGCCCGGCGCCTCCCCCTGGCTCGGCGGGATCGACGCCGACGACTACGACGGCGACTTCGTGAAGGCCGCCGACAGCATCGCCGGAGTCACCACCCTCTCCCCCAACTACGGCTTCCCGCAGAGCGGCAAGGTCGGCGACCCGGGCTTCCGCTTCTACGCCGACCAGGCCATGGTCGACGCGGCGCACGCCCGGGGCCTGAAGGTCGTCCCGTGGACCTGCGACGACCCGGCGACCGTGGAAGCGCTGATGGACTTCGGGATCGACGGCATCATCACCAACTACCCCGACAAGGTGCGGGAGATCATGGCCGAGCGCGGGATGCGGCTGCCCAAGGCGTACGGGCCCCGCTGATCGTCACGGTGGCGGGACCGGGGAGTGTTCCCGGTCCCGCGTCACGGGGAGTGCGGCTGCCGCTCGTTCCCTGGTCAGGGCTCCCGTGATCCTGCGGGCGAGGAGCGGATCGACCGGGAGGACGTGGGAAGCGAACCAGCGGGCGGCCGACGGGTCGGGGGACGGTTCGACGAACTCCGCGCCCGCGTAGTCGTCGAGCGGCGGATCGTAGACGTAGCCGCAGACCATGCCGTGGCGCACCAGGCGTTCCACGAGGGTGTCCCACTCATGGACCAGGAGCGGGACGCGGAAGAGGGGCGGAGGTCCGTCGTGTGCCGCGCTGTCGCGCACCGCCCGGGACGCCCAGGCAGTTCCGGACAGCAGCGACACACCGGCCCTGCGCCGGGTCAGGTCGCCGTCGAGCCGGGCCAGCCGCAGCGCCAACTGCCCCCGGACGAAGGCCCCGTGGCGGTCCCGGAAGCCGTGCAGGTCGACGCGGACCCATGGCTCGTACGCCGCCAGGCTCGGCGCCTGACGTGCGCAGCCGGTCAGCCGCGGCGCGTGCAGGGCCATCCGGAACGCCTCGCGCTCCAGCAGCCCGAGGCGACGCATCGCCCGCCACACCGGGCGCACCAGATGCAGGGCGCGTACCGAGGAACGCGCGAGTGGTCGCAGCGTGACGGCCAGGTCGGCGCGCAGGCGGCCCGGCACCAGGAGGTCGTCGCGCAGCAGTTCCAGCTCCCGGCGGGTGCGCGCGTCCTCGACGGCGAGGAATCCCCCGGCCGTCGCCGCGACATGCTTGGACAGGCTGAACGCGGACGCCTGACCGAAGGTGCCGATCCGCTGCCCGTCCACATGCGTGCCGATCGCGTGCGCCGCGTCCTCGATCAGCGGGATCCCCAACTGCTCACAGCGGCGGCGCAGTTCGACGACCCGGTCCGGCATGCCGTACAGATTGGTGGTCAGGACGGCGTCGATGGTCCGCCAGGTCGACTCCGGTACGGCGGCCGGGTCGATGTTGCCGTCCCACACGGACACGGGGGCTTGCACCGGGCGCAACCCCGCCGCCAGGACGACGAAGAGGATCACGTCGTCGTTCACCGGTGACATCAGCACCCGTCCACCCGGGCGGCACCAGCGCCGCAGTGCCAGATAGAGCGCCAGCCGTGCCGAGGGCGTGTAGACGCAAGCGCGTCCGAGTCGCCGTGTCATCATCGCGGCGAGCCGCGATCCGTACGGCATCGTCACCTGCCTCCGTCGAGGAAAGGGTGTACTCAGCGGGTGCGGGGTGCCGGTCTCCCGAGGCCCGTCCGGCCCGACGTCCGGAGCGCGCCGACCGACTTCAGTAACCGGTCGGCGGGCTCGCGCAGCCCGGGATGGGCGAGGACCGTGTTCCGCAGGCCGCGCACCGGTCTGCGCCACAGCCGGTGTGCCGTCGCCACCGGATGGGGCCGGGTGGCGAATCCTTCGCCCACGCGCAGCTCACGGGTCTTCAGCCAGTCCTTGTACTCCTTGTCGCCCCGCCCGAAATCCATGACCCGCACGCCGTCCCCGCCCGCGGCGTGCGCCATGCGCAGGTGCATCAGCAGGCCGGGCGAGTAGTAGCGGAGTTCGGGGTCGTACGTGGTGAACCAGGCGGCGAACACGGTGCGCGATCTCGCCCCGAAGTGCGCGGCCACCGGCCGGTCGCCGGCGTACAGCACGGACAGCACTCCGGTGAAGTGCTCCTCGCGCACCTGGAAGAAGTGGTCCACCAGCTCCACGATCCACGGCCGGGCGAACCGGTCCATCCGCCCCGTCCTCCGGTATTGGGCGGACTTCCACTCCATGAGGCGGTGCAGCATCCGGGGGTCGCGCTCGTCGAAGACGAAGCGCACCTCGCCGACGTCGCGCCCCAGCCGGCGTTCCTTCTTCAGCGTCGTCTTCGCCATCCCGGGGTACGTGGCGCGCAGCCACTCCGCGTAGGTGCCGTCACCGGCCGTCAGATCGACCACGGGTGACGCGAACGTCCCGGTGACGAACCTGCCGAACGGCTTCTGCTCGTCGACGAGATGGTCGAACTCGAAGACGGACAGCCCGCAGGCCCGCAGCAGTTCCCGCATGTCCCAGCTGACCCCGGGCCGGTGCACCAGGGCCTGGCAGTCGGAGAGACCGAGACCGATGGCGCGGCCGACACCGAAGGCATTGCGCTCGTACGGGAAGAACCCGACCGATTCCCCGCCCTCGTGCAGGACGCCCACCTGCGCCCGGCCGCGGTAGGTGCCGATCCCGGCCGCGAACTCCGGCGCCAGGAACGGGTTGGCGTAGTCGGGCGACTCGTCCATCGCCTCGTGCCAGGCCCGGCGCAGCGAGGTGCTCAGCTCTTCGGGTCTGTGAAGGGTGATGTCCTGCTGCTTCTTGGTGGATCGCACGGGCGACCCCTCCCCCCGGTTACGGCTCAAACGTCGCGAAACACCACGCACCCTGTCAAGGGTGCCCACTGCAAAGGAACGGTACGTACCGGATACCCGTCGACCCACCTCCGCTGATCGAACGAGCGTGCCGTTACCATCTGAGCGCTACCTAGCTCGAAAGAGATGGATCCTGTGACTGTCAACGAGGACTCGTTCACCAACTGGAAGAACCGCGAGGAGATAGCGGAGTCGATGATCCCGATCATCGGGAAGCTGCACCGCGAGCGGGACGTGACCGTCCTGCTGCACAGCCGCTCCCTGGTGAACAAGTCGGTGGTGAGCATCCTCAAGACACACCGCTTCGCCCGGCAGATCGCCGGCGAGGAACTGTCCGTCACGGACACCCTGCCGTTCCTGCGGGCCATCACCGCGCTCGATCTCGGCCCCTCGCAGATCGACCTCGGCATGCTGGCCGAGACGTACCGGGCCGACGACCGGGGTCTGTCGGTGGCCGAGTTCACCGCCGAGGCCGTCGCCGGAGCCACGGGCGCCAACAAGATCGAGCGCCGCGAACCGCGTGACGTAGTCCTCTACGGCTTCGGCCGCATCGGCCGCCTCGTCGCCCGGCTGCTGATCGAGAAGGCCGGCTCCGGCAACGGGCTGCGGCTGCGCGCCGTGGTCGTGCGCCAGGGCGGCGAGCAGGACATCGTCAAGCGCGCCTCACTGCTGCGCCGCGACTCCATCCACGGCCAGTTCCAGGGCACGATCACCGTCGACGAGGCGAACAGCACGATCATCGCCAACGGCAACGAGATCAAGGTGATCTACGCGAGCGACCCGTCCGAGGTCGACTACACGGCGTACGGCATCAAGGACGCCATCCTCATCGACAACACCGGCAAGTGGCGCGACCGCGAGGGCCTGTCCCAGCATCTGCGCCCCGGCATCGACAAGGTCGTGCTGACCGCACCGGGCAAGGGCGATGTCCCCAACATCGTGCACGGCGTCAACCACGACACGATCAAGCCGGACGAGCAGATCCTGTCCTGCGCCTCCTGCACCACCAACGCGATCGTCCCGCCGCTGAAGGCGATGGCCGACGAGTACGGCGTGCTGCGCGGCCACGTGGAGACCGTCCACTCGTTCACCAACGACCAGAACCTGCTGGACAATTACCACAAGGCCGACCGGCGTGGCCGCTCCGCGCCGCTCAACATGGTGATCACCGAGACGGGTGCCGCCTCCGCCGTCGCCAAGGCGCTGCCCGACCTCAAGGCGCCGATCACCGGCAGCTCGATCCGGGTCCCGGTCCCGGACGTCTCGATCGCCATCCTCAGCCTGCGGCTCGGCCGCGAGACCACCCGCGAGGAAGTCCTCGACCACCTCCGCGACGTCTCGCTCACCTCGCCCCTGCGCCGCCAGATCGACTTCACCAGCGCCCCCGACGCCGTCTCCAGCGACTTCATCGGCTCCCGCCACGCCTCGATCGTCGACGCCGGAGCCACGAAGGTCGACGGCGACAACGCCATCCTCTACCTCTGGTACGACAACGAGTTCGGCTACTCCTGCCAGGTCATCCGCGTCGTCCAGCACGTCTCCGGCGTGGAGTACCCGACCTACCCGGCCATGGCGGTCTGACCACCCGTCTTCGTGACGGTGCCGTGTCCGGTTGCGCACGGCACTGTCACCCGGGGTACCTGGCGTGCGCGGCTGCCCGCACGGCAGGATGTCCGGGTGAAAGATCAAATAGCCCCGTCCGCCCTGCGCCCGGTCCGTGGAACCGCCCTGTGTGCCGTCGCCGCTCTCATCCTCGTCGGTGTGGCCTGGACGGCCCGAGCCGTCTGGCAGATCCGGCTCGCGGCAGCGGGACAGCCGGCTTCCGGACCACCGGACCAGGGCGACGGCGTACACCGCCCGCTGACCGGCCTCGAGGACGCCTACCACATCGTCAGTTCCCTGGGAGACGCGGCCACGGTGGTCTGCGCCATCGCCTTCATCACCTGGCTGTGGCGCGTCCGGGACAACGCTTACGCCCTTTCGGGACAGCGGCCCCGCTACGCCTGGCCGTGGATCTACCTCGGCTGGATCATCCCCGTCGCGAACCTGTGGATCCCCCGCGGCCTCGTCGCCGACATCCACCGCACCGGCGCCCCGGAGCAGCCGCTGCCGCGTGTCGTGAACTGGTGGTGGGCACTGTGGCTGATCGGGATGGTCAGCGGAGTGGGGCTGATGTACACCGACTCCAAGGACGAGGTCATCGCGCGTGCCTACTCCGATGTCGGGGTGCTGCTGGCGGCCGACGCGGCCATGGTGGGCGCGGCCGTGGCGGGCGCCCTGATGGTCCGCGCCCTCACCTCGGCGCAGGAGGACCGCCGGACTGCCGGAGTCGCCGCGCCCCAGTGAGCCGAGGCTTGAGTCGTCCCCACAGGTACGCCCGCCGACGGCCCCATACAGAGGGGGCCGTCGGCGGGCGGCTGCGGTCAGCTGCCTTGCTGGACGATGTCGACCATCCACGGGATGCCGAAGCGGTCCGTGCACATCCCGAAGATGTCGCCCCACATCTGCTTCTCGAACGGCACGGACACGGTGCCGCCGTCGGACAGCTTCTCCCAGTACCCGCGCAGCACGGCGTCGTCGTCGCCGCTCAGACTCACGGAGAAGTTGTTGCCGGGGTTGTTCGGCATCCCGGGCGGGGCGTCGGCGCCCATCAGGGTGAAGCCGCTCGGGGTCTCCAGCATGCCGTGCATGATCTTGTCGGCGTTGGGCGCGTCCGGCTGTCCGAACTCGCCGTAGGTGTTGAGCTTCAGCGTGCCGCCGAAGATCTCTTTGTAGAACTCCAACGCCTGCCTGGCGTCGCCGTCGAAGCTGAGGTACGGGTTGAGGCGCGAGGCCATGGATTCCTCCCGGAAATGTGGCTGAAAGCCGATGCCAAGGACGCTAGCGCCCGGCACTGACAACGGCCCGTCCCGCAGGCCCACATGGAGCAAACAGGGGCCGACGTCAGACGAGGTGGGCGAAGACGACGAGGTTCTCCGTGTAGTCCTTGGCGCTGCGGTCGTAGTCCCCGGCGCAGGTGATGAGACGGACCTGGGCCTGCGGGGTGTCGGCGTACACCCGCTCGTCGGGGAAGCTGTCCTTGTCGAAGGTCTCCACGCTGTCGACCACGAACGTCGCGATGCGCCGGTCGGCTCGCTTCACCCGGAACCGGTCACCCTTCTCCAGCTCGCGGAGTTCCGCGAACACGGCCGGAGACGTCGCCGTGTCCACATGCCCGGCGATGATGGACGTACCCGCCTCCCCCGGGGACACCCCCTTGGCGTACCAGCCGACGAGATTGACCTCGTCCGCCGGTGGGGCCTCGAGCTGGCCCGAGCGGCCGATGGCGAGGGGGGTGAAGGGCGCGTCGACCGAGATCTTCGGGATGCGCAGACGGATCGGCTTGGACCGCGGCAGGTGTTTTCCGGCTCGTGGCGTCGCGGAAGAGGACGAGGCCGGAGACGGGGACGATGTGGCGGCCGGTGCGGCATGGTGCGCGTGTCCGGTGCCGGACGGCTCGTCCTCACCGCCGAACAGGCTCACCGCCACGACGACCAGGGCAACCCCACTCCAGAAGATCGTCGCGACTCTGCGGGATCCCAGCGACGTGGGCGGCGTTTCGGCGTCGGTAGGGGAAGGAGGGCTGGCTGCCATCGGACACCACCTCACTCGGGCACGGCAGCGGGGTCATCTCGCGGGAAGGGCGAGCCGGGCCGCCGCGACGCGAGGGGGACGTGCGGCGGCCTCGGCGGTCATGTCGTCGGCAGCGGGCAGTCAGGCCGCGCCCTCGGGGGCCTTCTTGCGCCGCAGCGCGTACATGCCGGTACCGGCCACGCCCAGCATGGCCAGCCCGGCGGCCGTCACGCCCGGCGAGGCGAGCGCGCCGCCGCCGGTGTGCACGCCGCCGCGCGGCTTGTGGTGGTCGGGCTTCCCGGACTCGTCGTGGTGCTCGCCGCGCCCAGAGTCGTGGCCGTGCTCGTCGTGCCCCGACTCCCTGCCGTGATCGTTGTGATCGCCGCGCCCCGACTCCCGGCCGTGATCGTTGTGCTCCGAGTCGTGGTCGTGCTCACCGTCGTGCCGGTGGCCCCAGGAGTCCTCGTCGCTTCGGCCGTGGTCGTTCCGGTAGGTGTTCGGGTCGTGCTTGGGGTCCCTGGCCGAGCCCCAGTCGTCCTGGTTCGCCAGGGCCAGCGCTCCGCCACCCGTGTGCATCCCGCCGCGCGGCATGTCGTGCCTGCTGTCCTTGTCGTGCTTCTTGCCGTAGGAAGAGTCTTCGTCGTGGTCCTTCTCCTTGCCGTAGGAGGAGTCGTCGCGGTCCCACTCACCCGTCGAGTCGGCGTAGGCGGGTGCGGCGATCGCGAGCGCGGCCGTGGCCGCGGCTGACGCGACCAGCATGCGTGCAGAGCGCATCTGTGAATCCTTCCGTCACACCCGGGCAGCTGACGCTTCGCCAGCTGGGTGACCCGGCCTTGACGTGATCCACCGTCAGCCGAACCGGACCGTCCCACCATTCGAGGCGATCACTCGGGTTACCCCCGCACCCCGGACGGCGGCATCCCTGACGCGCCCTCCCCCACCGCCCGCCGGGCCCTACAGCCGGGCTTCGGCCGGATCCCAGCCCTGGCGGGGCACCGAGGCGAGGAGCCGCCGGGTGTACGCGTGCTCGGGGGCGCTCAGCACGCTCGGGGTCGGGCCCTGCTCGACCACGACACCCCGGCGCATCACCACGGTCTCGTCGGTGATGTGGTGCACGACGGCCAGGTCATGGCTGACGAAGACGAGGGCCACGCCCGTGTCCCGTCGGATGTCGCCGAGGAGCTGGAGGATCTGGGCCTGGATCGACACGTCGAGCGCGGCGACCGCTTCGTCGAGGACCAGGATCCGTGGTTCGACGGCGAGTGCCCGGGCGATGGCGAGGCGCTGCCGCTGGCCGCCGGAGAGTTCGTGCGGCTTGGCGTCCGCCTCGCGGGTGCCCAGGCCGACCTGGTCGAGCAGGGCGGCGATCTGGGTGTCCGTCGAGGGGTGGCCGTGCAGTCCGAGCGCGATGCGCAGGCACTGGCGGGCCGTGAGCCGTGGGTCGAGTGAGACGTAGGGGTCCTGGAAGACCATCTGGATCTCGCGGGCGCGGGCCAGCCGGTCACGGCGGGTGCGTCGCCCGCGGCCGGCTGTGCGGTCCTTTCCGTTCACCGTGATCGTGCCGGAGTCGGGCCGGATCAGGCCGACGAGCATCCGCGCGACGGTGCTCTTGCCCGACCCGGACTCCCCCACGATGCCGACGGAGCCGCCGCGGGGAACGGTGAAGGAGACCTGGTCGGCGGCGGTGAGCCGGTCGCCGTCCGGCAGCCGGTAGGTCTTGCGCACGGCGTCGACGACGAGCAGGGGCGTGGCGTTTTCCTTCACCGTGTACTCCCGGTGGCCTGCGCGGCCGGATCGAGCTGGTCGGACGGGGCAGGGACGTCGAGATCGGGCAGCTCGGGCAGACGGCGGCACGCTGCCACGCCGCCGCCCGGGACCGGGAGCGGCTCCGGCTGCCAGGTGTCGCAGGCCGGTTCGGCGTGCGCGCACCGGGGGGCGAAGGGGCAGCCGGGGAACGTGTCCGCGAGCGATGGCGGGCGGCCGGGGATCGGGGCCAGGGGGCGGGTCGTCTCGCCCAGTTCGGGTGAGCACGCCAGCAGTCCGCGCGTGTAAGGGTGGCGGGCGTCGGAGAAGAGGCGCTGCGCGTCCTGCTCCTCGGCGACGCGGCCCGCGTACATGACGTACACGCGGTCGCAGTAGGCGGCGGCCAGGTGCAGGTCGTGGGTGATGAACAGCAGCCCCAGGTCGCGCTGCTCGCGCAGGGTGCGCAGCAAGGCGAGGATGTCGGCCTGCGTGGTGACGTCCAGCGCGCTGGTGGCCTCGTCGGCCAGCAGCAGCGCGGGCTCGGTGGCGAGGGCGCCGGCGATGACGACGCGTTGCAGCATGCCGCCGGACAGTTCGTGGGGATGCTGCCGGACGTGTCGTTCGGGATCCGGCAGGCCTACGGCGTCGAGGAGTTCGACGGCGCGGCCGCGGGCGGCGCGCTTGTCCGTGGTGCCGGTGCGGGCGAGCCGTTCGGTCAGGAAGTCCCCGATCCGGCGTACGGGGTTCAGTGCGGAGCGCGGGTCCTGGTGGACCATGGCGACCGTGCGGGAGCGGTGGTCGCGCAGCCGTGCGCCGGTCAGGGACAGGGCGTCGGTGCCGTCGACCAGGACGCGGCCCTCGGCCCGCGAGGCCTCGGGGAGGATGTTCAGCACGGCCTTGGCGGTGGTGGACTTGCCGGAGCCGGATTCGCCGACGAGGCCGACGACCTCTCCGCTGCGGACCCGCAGGGACACCTCCGCGAGCAGGGGCCGGGCGGCGCCGGGCAGCAGCACGGTCAGGTTCTCGATGTCGAGCAGCATGGCGGGCTACCTCCTGGCGCCGAGCCGGTCGGCGGCCCAGACGCCGACCACGTTGAAGGCCACCACGACGGCGGCGATGGCGGTGCCCGGCACGAGTGCGGGGAGTAGGGCACCCTGGACGATCGCGGCCTGCCCCTCCTGCACCATGAGCCCCCAGTCGGAGCTGGGCGGCTGGGCGCCGAAGCCGAGGTAGCTGAGGGTGGCGAGGCTCATCAGGGACTCGCCGAACAGGACCACCAGATAGCCGGCGATCGAGCGGGCGAGGTTGGGCACGAGGTGGGCCACGCAGCTCCGGGCGCCGCTCATGCCCTGGACGCGGTAGGCGTCGATGTAGGACATGGACCGTTCGGCCAGGGCGACGCTGCGGGTGTACTTCGCGATCGTCGGGGCAAAGGCCAGCCCGAGCGCGATCACGGACGTCGTCATGCCGGTGCCGAACACGGCGATGATCAGCACGACGAACAGCAGGCCCGGGAACGCGTACATGACGTCGGTGATCCGGGAGACCAGCGTGTCCACCCAGCCGCCCCGCCAGGCCGCGACCGTGCCGAGGGTGACGCCGAGGACGGCCGCCAGCAGGAGCAGCAGCAGCGGCGCGATCAGGCTCGTACGGGCTCCATAGAGGACCCGGGAGAGCAGGTCCTGGCCGGAGGCGTCGGTGCCGAGGGGGTGGGCGCCGCTCGTGCCGACCAGGGACGACGACAGGTCCACGGCGTCCGGCGTGTACGGCGCGAGCAGGGGGGCGAGGACGGCGGCGAGCACGACCAGCCCGAGGAAGGCGCCGGAGACGAGCACGCTCAGAGGGCGGCGGGGGCGCTTCCGCAGAGGGAGAAGGACGCCGGCGGGGACGGCGGTCATGCGGGGCTCCTCATGCTTTTGAGGCGCGGGTCGAGCAGGGGGTGCGCGAGGTCCACGACGGTGGTGACGACGATGTACGAGGTGACCATCAGCAGCAGGACCGCCTGAGCGACCGGGAAGTCATGGCTGTTGATAGCGCCGACCAGCAGGGAGCCGATGCCGCTGATCCCGAAGACGGTCTCGATGGCGACGGTGCCGGCGAGCATGCCCGCGGTGACCAGACCGCACATGGTGACGATCGGGCCCAGCGCGTTGCGCAGGACATGCCTGCGGATGATCTCCCGTTCGGGCAGTCCGGCGGCCCGGGCCACCGCCACATGCTCGGCGGTGCCCGCGTCCACCATGGCCTGGCGGGTGACCCGGCTGATGACGGCGAGCGCGCCGAGGGCCATGGCCACGGCGGGCAGGGTCAGGTGGTGCAGGGTTCCGGCGAAGCCCTCGCCGCCGCCCGTCACCGGGAACCAGCCGAGTTCGACGCCGAACAGGGCGACCAGGGCGATGCCACCGACGAAGGACGGCACGGACGCGGCGAGGGTGGTGCCGCCGACCACGGCCGAGTCGACCCAGGTGCCGCGCCGGACGGCGGCGAGGATGCCGGCGCCGACGCCGAGGACGACGAACAGGACGGTGGCGTAGCCGACGAGGGCGAGCGTGGTGGGAAAGCGCGCCCCGAGCAGGTCGGTGACCTGGTCGCTGTACTGGAAGGAGCGGCCGAGGTCGAGGTGGGCGCAGTCCCAGAGCCAGCGGCCGTACTGGACGACCAGGGGCTCGTCGAGGTGGTACTGCTCCCGGACCGTGGCGAGCCGCTCCGGGGTGAGCTTGTCGCGTCCGCCGGCCAGGAAGACGGCCGGGTCGCCGGGGGCCGCGTACACGGCGGCGAAGATCACGAAGGATGCCGCCAGCAGGGTGGCCACCAGTCCCGCGATCCGCCGTCCAAGGGCGCCGATCATGGTTGTTCAGCCCTTCTTCGCGCCGAGCCGCGCGGCCCACGGCGAATAGAGGTACGCCATGGAGGCCGGCGGGCCCGTCAGCTCGTCGTTCAGGACGAGGACGGTCGGCATCTGGGCGACGGGGATCCACACCGCGGACTCACTGAAGAGCCGCTGGGCGTCGATGACGAGGGCGGCGCGCTTGCTGTCGTCGATCGTGCGCAGCGCTTCTTCGATCTTGCTGTCGAAGGCGGCGCTGCTGAAGCCGACCCAGTTGTTGGAGCTGTCGGTGACGCCGTTGTCGTAGAAGCCGGCCGGATCGCTCTTGGAGATGTACCAGTCGGCCACCAGGACGTCGATGTCCGCGCGGGCCTCCTTGTCGCCATAGAACTCTCCGTACGTGGCGGACGGCACCGTCTTGATCTGTGCCTTCAGGCCGATCTGGGTCAGGGCGGCGCGTACGGCGTTGGCGATGACGAGGCGGCCCTGGGTGCTGTCGGTGCCGATCACGATGGGGGTGTCGGGCGCGGCCTTGGCGTTCTTGACGAGGTCCTTCGCCGCGGCCAGATCCTCCGCGTCGGGCTTGGCGGGGGCGCCGGTGAGCTGCTTCTGGGCGGCTTGGAAGGCGGCCTTCTCGTAGCCCCAGGCCCCGGAGCCGACGGCGGTGGCCCACGGTTCGACGAGTCCGCCGTAGCCGGACTTGGCGATGCCCTCGCGGTCGAGGGCCAGGGAGAGGGCCTTGCGGACGTCGGGGTCGGCGAGTCCGCCGCGTTCGGTGGGGATGAGGGCGAGGGCGGCGGTGCTCGGTCCGTAGTGCTGGTCGAGGCCGGACTTGCCGCGCAGGGCGGCGGCCGAGGAGACGGTGTCGAGGTAGGCGCCGTCGGCGGCCCCGGTGCTCAGTGCGTTGACCATCGCGCTGTCCGCGGCCCACCGGAAGACGACCCGCTTCGTCAGCGGCTGCTCACCCCAGTAGTCGTCGGAGCGGGTGAGGGTGATCGAGTCGCCGGACTTCCAGCCGGTCAGCTCGTACGGCCCCGAGCAGGCGTCGCCCTGGCCGGGCGTGCCGAAGTCGTCGCCCGCCTTCTCGACCTGCTCGCGGTTGAGGACGAGCCCGGCGTCGCCCGCGAGCGCCTTGGTGAACAGGGCGTCGGGCTGCTTGAACGCGACGGTGATCTCGCGGTCGCCGGTCTTGGTCATCCGGCTCACGTTCGCGAACTCGTCGGACTGCTCCATCTCCGGCTCGGCGTGGCGCCGCAGGCTGTAGAGGACGTCGTCGGCGGTCATCGCGGAGCCGTCGTGGAAGGTGACGTCGTCGCGCAGGGTCAGGACCAGGGTCTTGGCGTCCGGCCTGGTCTCCTTCGCCACGAGGGAGGGGCGCACGGACATGTCGGGCTGGAGCTGGTAGAGGCGTTCGCAGACGTTGCTCAGGACGGTGCGTCCGGCGCTGCCGCCCTGGGTGTCGAGGTCGAGGGACTCGGGCTCGTCCTCGAGCAGCCAGTTCACCGAGTCGACGGCGCCCTTGGCCGCCGCGGTGGTCGGGGTGAGCTTCAGCTTCGAGACGTCGACGTTCGCGGTGCCCTGGGCGGAACCGGTGTCGGCGCCGCTGCACGCGGCGGTCAGGGTCATCGCGCCGGCGAGGCCGACGGCGGCGAGACAGGTCGAGAGTTTCATGGCGGGGCTCCTGGGCGGGGCGGGGCTGGGAGGAGGGCGGGGAGCTGCGGCATGTGGGGGGTGCGGGAGACCGGATCAGTTCGGGGCGTGGGGGCCGTCGTAGAGGTTCCAGGGCAGGTGCTGGTACTCGCGGTCGCAGGGGGTGCCGGCCGTGACGTGGTAGTCGCCCGCGGTGAGGTCCACACAGGAGGACACCAGGGTGGACCAGTGCCTGACCTCGGGTTTGCGTGGGTCGGCGTGGGTGCAGAGGGACTCGGGGAAGCCGAGGTGGTCCGACATCGCCTGCTTGATCAGCTTGCGGGACTCGTCCGGGCCGGTCGCCTCGCGCAGCAGACGCAGGCCGTCCTCGGCGCGGGGCACGCGGACGAGCGAGTCGGGGGAGAGCGGCCGGTAGTCCGCGGCGAGGGCGGCGGGGACGCCGGCCTGGTAGTGGTTGCCGTGCACGAGCAGTCCGTCGGCCGGGTACATCCAGCCGTGCCCTGCCGGGGTGGTCTCGATGTCGACGGCGAAGCCTTCACGGCAGGTCAGCAGGGCGTTGCTGGCGATGTGCGCGCGGGTCTGGCAGAGCACCTCCAGTGCGTCCGTGATGCTCGCCTGGTCCAGGACGCTGCGCCGGATCACGGTCTGCGGCAGGCCCACGGCGTCGTCGAAGCGTCCGCCGAGGCCGTTGGCGTTGAGGGCGATGCCCGCGGAGTTGGCGCCCTGGCGGCCGATCTGCCCGGCCTCCACCTGCATGATCAGGGTGGGTTTCGGCGGCTGGACGATCCGGAGCATGACGACGGTGTCGCCGACCCCCGCCCGCCAGTCCCAGTTCTGGCCCGCCCACACATGGCCGTCACCGCTCGCCGGGCCGTACGCGGCGAACGAGGTGCAGCCCTCGGCGGGCTCCTCCGCGGGTACGGTCGTACGCCCTTCCCGCATCCGCGCGAAGGAGTCGTCGTAGATGACCTCGCCGCGTGCGTTCAGCGCGAGCACGTCGAGCAGGTCGACACCGGCACCGTCGGCGATGCCCTGCATCTCCTCCAGCAGGTGGGGCGCGTAGTCACGGACGGGCTCCAGCCAGCGGGCGGCACGCGCGGTGACCTGCTGCCAGGTCAGGCCCGAGGACACCCCGAAGGCCTCCGCGTAGTAAGCGAGGGCGGCGCCCAGCTGGGGGGCCACGGCCTCTCCGTACTGCCGGCCCCTCTGGGACGGGGTCCCGGAGATGTCAACGACCGGAAGGCTGCGTTTCATTGAGAGGCTCCTAGAAGGACCGACGTGCCGTAACATTCGTTCCAGGTGTTCATGTTCCTGGAACGAGTTATTCAGAGCGTAACGGCGATGCCATGGGAGTCAAGAGTCGTAATGGAAATTTCACAGGCAGGCAGTGCGGCCCCCGGAGGCCTGACGCGCCTGCGGGCCACCGTCCGCGAGCTGTGGGACGAGCTGTCCGCCTCCGAGCGGACGGTCGCGCAGTATCTGGTGAGCGCCCCGGTGGAACAGGTGATGTTCGCCAGCACCCAGGAACTGGGCACCGCCAGCGGCACCAGCAACGCCACCGTCGTACGCGCCCTCCAGCGCCTCGGATACGCCGGACTGCCCGCGCTCAAGCGGGAGTTGGCCGCCGACTTCACCGCCGCCCAGGCGCCCGACGTCCGGCTCGCCCAGCGCATCGCCCATGTCGGCAAGGATCTCGACAAGATCTGGACCGACGTCTTCGACGAGACCCAGGAACGCGTCGACCAGTGCCGCCGACTCGCCGACACCAAGGCCCTGGAACGAGCGGTCACGGTCCTGGCCGAGGCCCGCGAGGTGCTCTGCTACGGAGTGGCCGCCTGCGAACTGGCGGCACGCCACCTGTCCCGCTCCCTCGGCCGCATCGGCCGCCGGGCCCGCTTCGTCGGAGACACCGGCTTCGCCCTCGCCGACGCGCTGCTCGCCCTCGGCCAGGGCGACGCCGTCGTGATCTTCCAGCCGGGACGGCCGCTGTCCGAACTCACCGTGCTGGTCGAACGGGCCCGCGCGGTCGGCGCCCGGGTCGTCTTCGTCACCGACGAACTGAGCGAGGCCTTCGGGGACCGCGTCGACTCGGTCCTCCTCGCCCCCTACACCCCGACCGGAAGCACCAATGAAGCCCTGACCGGCCTCGTCATCGCGGACGTCCTCCTGCTCGCCCTCACCACGCTCGACGAGACGTCCGCCGTCGAGCACGCCCACCAGCTCGACGCTCTGCGCGGCCAGTTGCTCAATCCAGGGGGGCGCACGCGCTGACACGTTGAGCCCTGTATGCGCCCCGCGTATGTGGGTAAGAATGCGCCATAGAAGTGATCATGTGGCTGAGGTGTCCTGCCTCCACCGCGGCCAACTTTCCGGGAAAGCAGGTCGGTTGCCGTGCAGTTGCGTCTGCCTACGTCCATACCCGAAGCGCAGGAGTGCCTGGCTGACGGGGCGGTGCCGATAGGCGGGGCGACTCTGGTGTGGGCCACCTGGCAGCGGGACGGCTTCCCCGAACTGGCCGTGTCGCTGCGCGATCTGCCGGAGGCCAACACGATCGGGGCCGAGGAGCTGGGCGCGGCCGTCGTGCTGAATCAGATCGACCACCGGGTGCCGGAGGTGCTGCACCGGGCGGCGGCCGGGGTCGGGACCGGAGCAGTGCGCCGGGCGGCCACGGTCGGCGGCAACCTGGTCGGCAGCACGCTGCGCTGTCTGCTGCCCGCCGCGGTCGTGCTGAACGCCCGCGCGGTGGTGCTGGAACCGGAGGGGCTCTTCGAGACCGACCTCTCCGACGTGCTGGCCAAACACCATCTGCTGGTCGGCCTGCGCTGGAGTGCACCGATCATCAGCGGCTACCGCAAGCTGGAGGCCGCAGCGGGCGGACCGCCGCCGTTCGTCGTCGCCTCCGCCCTGCACGCCGACGACGGCGGCACCCGACTGCGCGTCGCCGTCCGCGACGGCTACGAGGTCCTCAGCGGCAGCGTCGCGGGTGCCGAGGACAGCGCGGACGTGCTCGACGCCCTGCACCGCACCGACCTCGGCACACTCGACGCCACCGCCTGGGAGACGGTCCGCCGGCACGTCACCGAACTGCTGACCCGCTCAGTCAGCGGGTGATCAGGCCCCGCTCTCCGGGTCGCAGCACCCTTCGCGCCGCATCTGGCGGCTGACCTCCAGCCAGTCCTGGGCTGCGGACGCCCGGTACGGCTGCGCGGACTCGAAGGCGTCGACCAGGTCCGCCTGTTCGAAGAGGATTCCGCCGCGCAGGACCGCGACCGTGCGGATCAGGGTGGCGAAGTCGGTGAACGGGTCGCCGTCGACGAGGGTGAGGTCGGCGAGCTTGCCCTCCTCCACCGTGCCCAGATCGTCGTCGGCGCCGAAGACCCGTGCGGGCAGCAGAGTTGCGGTGCGCAGCGCGTCGGCCGGTGACAGGCCGGAGCGGTGCAGTGCGCGCAGGGCCAGGTGCAGATGCAGCCCCACCGGGACGAGCGGCTGGTCCGTGCCCAGCGCGATCAGTCCGCCACCCGCAAGGATGCGCCGGTAGACGTCCATCTCCCGGGACAGCGTTGCCAGTTGGGCGTCGGTGGGCGGCAGCCCGGCCTGCTGCCGTACCAGCGCGGTGTCCCACGGCGGCATCATCGCGGTGACACGCGGATCGTCCGCGAGCGCGGGGTCGGCGCCCAGCAGGGGCGCGGCCGTGAACGGCGTGGCCACGAGATGGAAGCCGGCGCGGGTGTAGATCTCCACGACGTCCTGGTACGCACGCCCGGAGGCGGAGGTCGCATGTCCGAACTCCAGCCGCTGCGTGGCCTGCAGATGGGTCGTCAGGTCCTGGCCCAACTGCACGCCCGGGGTGCACAGATGGCTGCCGCTGCGCACCCCGAGCCGGTCGTGCCCGAAGTCAGCGGCCTCCTTCATGACCCAGCCCGGGGCCCGTACGTACGTCTTCACGAAGTCCCAGTCCAGCGCGGCCCCGCGTGCCAGTGAACGGCGCAGGCCCGCGGGGGTGCGGTGGGCTCTGCCCATGCTGTAGGCGACGCGCGGCCCGTCCAGGAGTTCGCCGGTGGCCAGCAGCCGGGGTCCGGCGAGGGCCCCTGCGGCGACCGCCTCCCGGATGCGGGCCTGCTCGTAGGCGAAGCCTCCCAGCGAGACGGCCGTCGTGACGCCATAGGCGACTTGGAGGGCGGTCTGGCGGCCACCGTAGGTCGACTGCCAGGGGTGGGTGTGCGCGTCCCACAGGCCCGGGATCACGGTGCGGTCGCTCGCGTCGATGCGGCGTGCGGCGGGGCGGCCGCCGCGGTGCGGTGAGACCTCCGCGATACGGCCGTCGCGGATCACGACATCGATGTCCTCGCGCACTTCGGACCCGGTGCCGTCCCAGAGGCGGCCCGCGTGCACGACCGTGTCGGCCGGGCGCGGTCTGCGGTAGTCGAGAGGAACGCGGACGGTACGGGACTTGCCGGTGCCGATGTCGATCAGGCGCAGGGTGCCCGCGGAGAGGTAGAGAAGAGTGCGGGCGTCGGCGGACCAGGAAGGGTGGTCGGCGGGTTCGGTGGTGAGTTGGCGCGGCTCACCGTCGGGGGTGCCGTCGGGCCGGACCGGCAGCAGCCACAGCGCCGACTCGGCGACCACGGCCATCCAGCGGCCGTCCGGGGACCAGACGGGCCCGGAGTCGTAGCGGTCCGCGAGCGAGGTGTGCGGGGCGAGGGCGTGCAGGACGGCGGTCCCGGTGGTGGTGTCGACAACCCGGATGAGGTTGTAGCCCTCTCGGAAGCGCTGGTTGAGACGGTTGCGGTCGCACAGCGCCACGTATCGGCCGTCGGGCGACCAGCTGGGGCGGCCGGGCAGTCCGCCCGCGCCGAGGGGGGCGGCCAGGACCCGTTCGGCGCCGTCGGGCAGGTCGCGCACCACGAGGTTGCCGGACATGTCCAGGCAGGCCAGCCGCGTCCCGTCCGGCGAGAGCGCCGGGAAGACCCGGCCGCCCTCGGCGAGCACGGTCTCCTCACCGGAGCCGAGGTCGTGGCGCCGTACGGCGAGCAGGCCGTCCCGGTCGTCGGAGTACACCAGCGCCCTGCCGTCGGGCGTCCATGTCGGCGCCAGCACATAGCGGGTGACGGGGACTTGAAGGACCTTGCGCGGTGCACGGCCGCCCTTGGTGTCCGCGATCCACAGCGCGTTCAGCGCGGCGAAGGCGACGGAGCGGCCGTCCGGGGACAGGGCGGGCAGGTGCAGCGCGCGGACGGGACGGGTGCCGAGGCCCTCGAAGTCGTACGACTTTCCGCGGTAGCGGGGCCGGTCCACGGGCAGCGTGGCCGCGAACGGGATCTCCTCGCCGTCGCCCGGAGCGTCAGGGTCGACCAGGCGGAAGCGGCCGTCGATGTTCAGCAGCAGCCGCTCGTCGTCCGTCCAGCGGGGCGGCGCCGGGAGGACGTCGCCCGCGAGGGCGACCGGTTCGCCGCCGACGACCAGGGCGCACGAGGCCGCGGGCGAGGCCGTGGTGCGCAGGTAAGTCAGCCGTCCGGTGGGCGAGACGGCGGGGGTCATCAGCTGGGCACCGGAGTCGTCGGTGTGCTCGGTGGTGACCGGGCCCGAGCCGTCGGCGGCCACCGACGCGACGGTGTTCGCGCGGAGGGTGCCCGTCTCGGTGACGGCCGCACGCACGAACAGCACCCGCTCGCCGTCCGGCGACCAGGTGGGGTCGAAGTCCTCCCAGCGGGAGCCCTGCCCGGGACCCTCCTGGCCGGGGCGGCCGGTGAGCCGGGTCAGCGCGCCCGTGCGCACGTCCACGACCCAGATGCGGTACGGGGCACCGCTCACGGTGTCGCCGCCGCGCTCGGAGGCGAACGCGATCCGGGTGCCGTCCGGCGACCAGGCCGGGCCCCGGTCGTCCCACGGCCCGTCGGTGAGCTGCCGCAGCCCGGTGCCGTCGGGGCGCAGCGTCCAGAGGTGGAAGCCGCCGCCTCGGTAGGCGCACACGACGAGACGGCTGCCGTCGGGCGAGTACTGCGGACGCGTGGGTTCGAGGCCGGGCGGGGTGAGGGCGACGGCGGGGCCGCCGTCGCGGGAGACGGACCAGAGAACGTTCTGGACCTCGGCGATCAGCCGGTCCCCGGAGGGGGCGAGGGTCGCGGAACCGCCCGTTGCCGCGGTGAAGTTGAGGGCGGTCGTACCACCGGACGCGGCGGTCGCGACGGGCGCGGTGACGGTGGCGAGCGCCGTGGCCGTGGCGGTGGCTTGCAGGAATCTACGGCGGGAGAGCGGGCCGGAACGGGGGGCGTCCGAGGTGCCTTCGGTGTCCAAGAGAGCTCCCAGTGCACGGAGTTGGTGTGCCGGACAGGAGAGACCACTGAGGGCAACGTACGGGGCGGTGCCCGCTGACGGACCCCGCCCCGACGTATCTCAGCCGATCTTCACTCCTCAGCGCTTCTTGTACGCCGCGGTGACCTCGACCTCCACCAGCCAGCCCTTGACGGCGAGGGAGGCCACCTCCATCGTGGCGCGCGCCGGGCGGGCCTTGTTGGCGAGGAGCGGCGGCTTCGGGGCGGAGGTGCCCATGGGTACCGGCACGACCTGATGTGTGCTCAGGTCGATGTTGGCGAAATACTGCCGGTAAGCGCGGTTCCAGCCCGCGTAATCGGCGGTCTCGGTGCCGGGCGGCTTCATCAGATAGCACTTCATCGTGATGACGTCGGCCGGAGTGAGCCCCGCGGCCGCCAGGTTGGTCTTGATGTTGCGCAGCACAACGAGCGCCTGTGCCTCGGTGATCGTGACCCCTTGGGCGCCCTCGGTGAGGGACGGGTCGGTGTAGTACTCCGGGGTGCCTTGCGGCGCCGAGGGGTTGAGCGCGGAGGGCCCGAGACCGCTGCTCTGGTATACGGCCACCTCCCCGCCCATCGCCACGCCGTTCGCGATGGCCGGGTTGGACTGGCCCTCGGGCAGCATGACGCGCACCTCCTTCGCGCCGGGCCACCAGCCCCGGGCGTCGGCGAGCGCGGTGCCGCCCGTGAGGAGCGACGCGGTCAGGGCCGTACCGATGACTGCCTTGGTACGCCGGTTCATACGGCCATCACCCTCTCGTGGATGTCGGTCACGACCTTGCGGGCCGAGGTGAACGCGCCGTGCTGCCAGGCGATGACGTGGCTGAGCCAGTCGCCGGCGAAGTACACGTGTCCCGCGGGCTGGTTGAGCAGCCGGTACTCGGGTCCGTTCTGCGAGGGCCAGCCCACCCAGCCGGCCTCGATGTGCGGGGTGCGGTGCCAGGCCACGCTGAAGGAGCGGTCGAGTTCGGTGCGGTACTTCTCGCCATGGATCTTCACGCCCCGGCTCACCGCCCGCGCGACGCGCTCCTTGTGCGGCAGGGCGCTGTACGCAAGGGCGTTGGCGCCGAAGTTGTAGTAGCCGATGAGGGTGCCGCGGCGGCCGAAGTGGCCGTGGGACGGGTACCAGATGGTGGCCAGGTCCGTGTCGGTGGGCGTGATCCCTCCGTAGATGTGCTCGTCGGTCTCCCACCAGCGGCTGCGGTACTCCAGGCCCACCTTGCCGACGGGTGTCGGGACCGGGTACTTCAGCGCTGCCGTGACGTCCGCGCCGAGGTTGTGCTTGATGCGGGCCATGACCATGGGCGGTACGGCGGCCACCACGAAGTCGGCGTGGCGGGTGCGGGTACGGCCCTGCGCGTCCTTGTAGGTGACGTCTGCGCCGTCCGCCAGGTTCTTCACCTCCAGCACCTCGGCGCCGTACGTGATCCGGTCCCGTCCGATCGCCTCGGCGAGGGCGTGCGGGATGGCGTCCATGCCGCCCACGGGCTGGAACATGAGCATGGCCTGGTCATAGCCGAACTCGAAGGAGAAGCGCTGCCCGACACCGCTCGCGATGACGTCCGACAGTGAGGGCACCGACCCCAGGACGGTGCCCTCCTCGAACGCGGCCCCCGGCTCGACGGAGTAGCCGCGCCGGTCGGTGCCGGTGTAGGCGAAGCCGTCCGCCTTGCCCTTGATGGCACCGAAGTTCTGCAGGAAGGCGATCAGCCGCTCCTTGTCGGCGGCGGTGAGCCGCGCGTCGAGGGCGCCCTGGTCGGTGGCCTTGGCGAGGAGTTCGGAGACATAGCCGAAGACGTCGGCCTTCGCGGTGCGCCAGCGGATCGGCTGTCCGGCGAGGGCGGCGCTGTTCTCGTGGTAGATGTACGCGTTGGCGTTCTGGTTGGTGAACACCTCGACGGGGACGCCGAGTTCACGGCAGTACTCGAGCGTGACATGCGACTGGGGCAGCCGGGCGGGCCCCGCGTTCATATACTGGCCCTTGGAGAACGACGCCGTCTGTTTCCGGCCGTCCAGATCGGTCAGGGTCGTGCCGCCGCGCACGGTCCAGTTGCGGCCGCCGGGCCGGTCCTTCGCCTCCAGGATCCGGCAGTCGTATCCCGCCTTGCGCAGTTCGAACGCGGTGGCCAGGCCGGCGATGCCACCGCCGAGCACCAGGACCTTCTTGGCGCTGCGGCCACTGAGTGCGAAGTCGCTCCCGCTGGGTGCCCGGTACTCCGCTGCCCGTACGTCCGGCACCGGCGCGAGTCCCAGTGCGCCCATCGCCGAGTAGAGCGCGCCCGCTCCCCCGGCGGCCCCCACGGAACGCAGGAAGTCCCGCCTGGATGCCGCGGATCTCTCTTCAGCCATCCACTCCTCCACCTCCGCGCCCGCTGTCCGGACGCGACATCGGCCGATCAACCCGGTCACGTGGGGGGCGAGTTGTTGCTGAGACCGGAGGAACCCCATGAGGGTCCGTCAGGAGTGTTACGGCTCCATACCAATGACGTATCCGTGGCATGAGCATGCGAGCGGGGCGGGCGCGAGCGGGAGCCGGCCGCTGCCTTAACCTTTGGCGGGTGAACGCACCAGGGGACATGGTCGACGGACGCTTCGAACTGCTCGGACGGCTCGGCAGCGGGGGGATGGGCACGGTATGGCGGGCCCGGGACACCGTGCTGCATCGCGAGGTCGCCCTCAAGGCCGTACGCCCGGACGCCGAGAACTCTCCCGTCGTACGCGAGCGGGTCATGCGCGAGGCAAGGGCACTGGCGCGGCTCAACAGCCCTCATGTGGTGACGGTCCATCAGATCATCGAGGCGGACCCCCACCCGTGGATCGTGATGGAGCTGGTGCCGGGCATTTCGCTCCAACAGCGGCTGGCCGAGGGTCCGTTGGACCCGGTGGAGGCGGCGCGTATCGGCCGTCAGGTGCTCTCCGGTCTGCGCACCGCGCACGCGGCCGGTATCCGGCACCGGGACGTCAAACCCGCGAACATCCTGCTCTCCCCCGACGGCACGGCCGTGCTCACCGACTTCGGCATCGCCGCCCTCCAGGGGGCGACCGCCCTGACGGTCACGGGTGAATTCGTCGGCTCACCCGAGTACATCGCTCCCGAATGCCTCCGCGGGCGCGACAACGACCCGGCGTCCGACCTGTGGTCCCTCGGGCTGGTCCTGTACGTGTGCGTGGAGGGCGTGAGTCCACTGCGCCGCGCGAGCACGCTCGGCACGCTGGCCGCGGTGCTCGAAGACCCGGTTCCCCCGCCCGTGCGCTCCGGCCCGCTCGCCCCCGTGCTCCAGTCCCTCCTGGTACGCGACCCGGCGGCACGTCCCCGCGGCGAGCAGCTGGACGCGATGCTGGCCCAGGTCGAGTCCGGCACCGCACCGCACTGGGCGCAGCCGACGCTCACCGCCACACCGACGCCGACCACTACCCCAACTCCACCTCCGCCGCCCGCTCCTGTGGTGACGCCCGCACAGCAGGACATCACGCGCCCCGCCCCGTCGGGCCGCCGCCGCACGCCGGTCCTCGTCGCCGTGGCCGCGGTCGTGGCCGTCGGTGCGGCGGTGGCTCTCGCCCTCGCCCTGCCCGGCTCCGGCTCGGGCGACGAGGAGAAGAAGGCGGGCGCGGAGCGCGACGCCACCGCGAGCACGCCCTCCGCTCCGGACGCCCGCACCACTCCGAGCCCTGCTCCGACGCCCGAACGGACACCCTCAGCCGCGCCGCCCGGGTCCGCGTCACCCTCCACACCGGCCGGCAACGGCAGCTGGGTCGCCCAGCTCCACTCCGAACCGCTCTCCTCGGGCACCGCAACCCGCGATCAACGCCTCGCCGTGCTCCGCGAGTCGGTACCCGAGGCCGTCTACGTCCGCAGCGACGACTTCGCCTCTCTCCGCCCGGGCTACTGGGTCTTCTACGCGCCGGGCCCCTTCGCCGACGGCCGCGCGGCACTGTCCTTCTGCGCCGAGCGCGGGCGCACGACGCCGAGCACCTGCATGGGCCGCTACCTGAGCACCAGCCCGGCCGACTTCGCTCTCCAATGCCGCCCACCGGCGACCAGCCCTACGGGCCGCTGCACACGCGCCTCCGGCTGACGGGCGGCCTCAGTACGTGAGGTCACACCGACGTCAGGGGCAGCGCGGCGAAGGTGTGCTGCTCCCACAGGCGCCGGGAGACCTCCTCCGGGTAGGCAGTGACCCGCGCCTCGACGTCGAGGAGCTGCACGAGGCGCCGCTCGGGGTCGTACGCGGGCCAAGGTCGTCGACGCCAGCCCCTCGTCGACCCGGCCGAGCATCCCGCCGAGCAGGAGGAAGAGGCGGAACTCGTCCCGGTTGTGCCCGGTGATCAGCTCCACGTCGCACGCGGCTCCGCTCGCCCAAGAGGCCGCAGGCACGAAATTCGATTGCCCGGCCCGTCCTGCCCGCTTAGCGTGCTGCCCGTGGGAATCAATGCGATCTCGATCACCGGTCACGGCCGGGGCTGCGCGCACGCCATGCGACTGCGCCACGCCCCCGGCGCCCTGACCGGCCCGGGGAACCACGCCCGCTGACGCTTGCACCGTAGGGCGCACCCCTTCGCTTCCTCCTGTCTCCGGTCGGGGCCTTCGTCTGCCCGTATGCCCTTCACGGACGACAAGGACCGCAGGCCATGGCCCGCCCCATCCGCGCTGCCCGCGCGCTTTCGCAGAACTTTCTCGCCGACCGCGCCACCGCCGACCGCCTCGCACGGCTCGCCGTCCCGCATCCGCGGCGGGACACCCTCCTCGTCGAAGTGGGGGCGGGACAGGGCGCGTTGACCTCTTCGCTCGCACCCCGCTGCGGTGAGCTGCTCGCCTACGAGATCGACCCCCGCCTCGTTCCGGAGCTGCGGGCCCGATTCCGCACCGCCCCCCATATCCGCGTCATCGGCGGCGACTTCCTCGCCGCACAGCCCCCGCGGACCCCCTTCTCCGTCGCCGGGAACGTGCCGTTCTCCCGTACCGCGGACGTCGTCGACTGGTGTCTGCGGGCCCCGGCGCTGACGGACGCCACCCTCCTCACCCAGCTCGAGTACGCCCGCAAACGCACCGGGGACTACGGGAGTTGGACCCTGCTGACGATCCGGAGCTGGCCGCGCCACGAGTGGCGGTTCCTCGGGCGCGTCGCCCGGACCCGGTTCCGGCCGGTGCCCCGGGTCGACGCCGGAATCGTACGCATCGAGCGCCGCCGCATCCCGCTGCTCGCCCCGGACGCGTATGCCTCGTGGTCGCGCATGGTGGAGCTGGGATTCTCCGGGGTCGGCGGCTCGTTGCACGCGTCGTTGCGGCGCGCTCACCCCGGGCGCCGGGTCGACGTGGCGTTCCGGTGCGCGCGCCTCGATCCGCGCGCGCTCGTCGGCGCAGCGTCACCGGGGCAGTGGCTGCGGCTGTATCAGGTGCTCGCGGCCGATTGACCGGCCAGGTGCCGGACGGAACCCGATATCGACTCCCCCGGCATGCAACCACCCAGCGATCCGAACCCTCATACCAGGGCAGAGGGGCGAGCGCATGGAGAGGAGTGTTCGTTGGACGGGATCGAGACTTCCGCCATGGGCGCCGATGTGTCCGAGGACGGGCCGGATCGGCGGGGGGTGTCGCGCCGGGGGTTCATGGTGTACTCGCTCGCCGCGTCCACTCTGACCGTCGCGGCTCCCCTCGGCTGCGACGCGCCGCGGGCCGAAGGTGCGGAGCAGAGGGATCGGGGCGCGCGCGGGGCTTCCGATGTCGTTGTGCGGGGCACCGACGAGGAGATGCTCGTCCTGGAGGTCACCGAGGCGAACAAGGTGGTCGTACGGCTGCCGCGGGTCGAGGTCGGCCAGGGCATCACGACCGCGGTCGCCATGATGATCGCCGAGGAACTGGACGCCCGGCTGATGGATGTGCGCATCCCGCTCGCCGACGCCCGCAGCCGGGGCAATCAGTACACGGGCGGTTCGAACTCGGTCAGTTCGCTGTACGGCCCCGCGCGCAACCTGGCCGCCACCGCACGCGCCCGGCTGGTGACCGCAGCGGCCCGGCGCTGGGGCCTTCCGGCCCGCACCCTGCGGACGTGGAACACCATGGTCGTCGCACCGGACGGGCGTACGGCCACGTACGGCTCCCTGACCGCGGGCGCGGCCGGAATCCGTCGGCCGGCCGTCTCCAGCAAGCCGAAACCGGCGTCCCGGCACCGGGTGATCGGGCGGCCGGCGACGCGGATCGACGCGCGGGACATCGTCACGGGCAAGGCGAAGTACACCGGAGACCTGTCGGTGGCCGGAGCGAAGCCGACCGTGGTGGCCCGGCCGCCGACGATCGGCGGCAAAGTCGTCTCGGTGGACTCGCGGGCGGCACGCGCGATGCCGGGGGTCCTGAAAGTCGTCAAGGTCGACACCGGTGTCGCCGTCGTGGCGGAGTCCTTCCATCACGCCTTCAAGGCCAGGGACGCCCTGCGCATCACCTGGGCTCCCGGTCCGCTGGCCAGGCTGTCCGACGCCGCGATCCGTGCCCGGCTGCGGGCCGCCGTCCCCGCGCTCGGGGCTCCGCCGCGGGGATCGGCGCAGGTGACGGGCGAGTTCGAGTTCGCCTTCGTCAGCCATGCGCCGATGGAGGTACTGACCACGGTGGCCGATGTGCGGGCCGATCGCGCCGAGCTCTGGTTCTCCACCCAGACCCCCATGGACGCACGGGACAGCATCGCCTCCGCCGTCGGCCTGCCGGCATCGAAGGTCAAGGTCCATGTCCTGCGGAGCGGCGGCTCGTTCGGGCGGCGGCTCAACTACGACTTCGCCATCGAGGCGGCCCTGATCTCGAAGGCCGCGCGCCGGCCGGTGAAGCTGATGTGGAGCCGTGCCGACGACCTCCGGCACGGCAGGATGCGCCCGGCCTCCCACCACCGGATCCGCGCCAGCCACGCCCGGGGCCGGGTGGTGGCCTTCGCCCATGCGACGGCCTCGGTGAGCGAGTCGTACGACGGACTGTCCGCGCAGGGCGCCGCGGCCCCGCTCCCCAGCGACAGCGGCCTCTACAACTTCGGGCGTCTTTCAGGGGATTCGGGCTCGGTGGAGCTGGCGATACCGCTGGGCGCCTGGCGCTCGGTGGACTCCGGGACGACAAGGACGGCGGAGGAGATCGTCGTCGACGAGATCGCCCGGAGCCTCGGCAAGGATCCGGTCGCCTTCCGTCGTACGACGCTCAAGAACAAGTCCGTCAAAGCCGTACTGGACAAGGTCGCCGCCGCCGGGAACTGGGGCCGGTCCCTGCCGGACGGCAAGGCCCAGGGTGTGGCCGTGCACGAGGAGTACGGCTCCAGCGTGGCCTGTCTGGTCGAGATCGACGCCACCGATCCGAAGCGGCCCCGGGTGACCAAGGTGGTGATGGCGGCCGACGTCGGCACGGCCGTCAACCCGCGCGGTCTCGAGGCCCAGCTCATGGGCACCGCGATCGACGGCATCTCCACCGTGCTGCGGGCCGGACTGCACATCGACCGGGGCGCCGTCCGCGAGGGCAGCTTCGCCGACTTCCGCTACGCACGCCAGCAGGACGCCCCGCTCCACTTCGAGGCGCACATCCTGCCCTCCCGCCGGGAGCCCGGCGGAGCCGGCGAACTCGGTGTCCCGGCCGCGGCCGGCGCCGTCGCCAACGCCTACGCCCGCGCGACCGGGACCCGGCCCCGCCGCTTCCCGATCAACTTCTGAGAAGGTGCCGATGCCGTCCTACTCCTTCGTCCTCAACGGCAAGCCGGTCACCGTCGAGGCTCCCGCCGACATGCCGCTGCTGTGGGTGCTGCGCGATCTGCTGGACGTGACCGGCCCCAAGTACGGCTGCGGGGTGGGTGTCTGCCGTGCCTGCACCAGCCATCTCGACGGCGCGGAGATCCAGCCCTGCGTCGTCCCCGTGGCCGACTGCGCGCAGCGCGAGGTCACCACCATCGAGGGCCTGGCGGACGGTGACCGGCTGCACCCCGTCCAGCAGGCCTGGCTCGACATGGACGTGGCGCAGTGCGGCTTCTGCCAGCCGGGCCAGATCATGACCGCGGCCGCCCTGCTGAAGCGGACGACCGATCCGAGCGACGCGGACATCGACCGGATCGAGAACGTCTGCCGCTGCGGCACCTACTGCCGGATCCGTGAAGCGATCAAGAAGGCGGCCGCCGAGGGCTGACCGCGGCCGGCGCCGGGGTCAGGCACACCGGTTGGCGTGCTTGATGTCGAGGACGAAGCGCTCCGGGGAGTGCAGCTTGAAGGTCTTGTAGACGGGCTTGGAGTTGAAGGCGGCTCCGAAGGTGACCACGGCTTCGAAGTCACCGGTCAGAGCGAGGCCCTTGAGCTTGGGCAGATGGATCTTCAGGAGCTTGGGCCCGCGGTAGACCGACTGGCCGGCCTCGTTGTGGGCGGCTGCGGGAGAGAGCTTGATCTCGAGGAAGTACTTCCCGGCGAGCGGGACCTTCTTCCCGGAGCCGTCGTAGCGGAGTTCCTTCACCGGCTTCACGGTGACCGGGGGCATGGTGCCCCGGACGTCGATGACCAGCCGGTCGTAGGTGCAGTGCCCGCCCCATCGTGCGTTGACGACGAGTGCGATGGGGGGTGCCTGGGCCGAGGCTGAGGCCGAGGCGGGAATCGTGGTGCCGGCGGCGGTGAGCAGGACGCCCACGGCTATGGCGGTACCTCTTGGACGGTTGAACATGACGCCCCCCGATCTTTCTCTTGAGGGGACAGAGGATTCTCATCAGTGGTGACACCCGAATAGGGCCCAGGGTTGTGCCGCTCCCCTCAGTCGTCCGCGGGCAGTTCCACGGGCATGGCGATGACGTCCACGAGGGCGCCGCCGCGTAGTGCGGTCAGCGCGAGCGGGCGCCCGATGGCGTCCTCCAGCATCAGACGCTGGAGCGTCTGCGCACTGGTCACCGGCTCACCGCCGGCGGTGATCAGCAGATCACCGGTGCGCAGCCCGGAGCGGGCGGCGGGAGAGGCGGGCACGACCTCGACGATACGCAGGCCGGTGCGCCGGCCGGTCCGCTCCCGAAGCGACGGCGGCAGCGGTGCGGGGGTGCCGGCGACACCGAGATAGGCGCGGCGGACCCTCCCGTCCGCGAGCAGGGCGGCGACGATCTGGCGGCTGTTCGCGTTGACCGGGATGGCGAGGCCCAGGCCGACCTCGGCGATCGCGGTGTTGATCCCGACGACCCTCCCGTCGGCGGTGGCGAGTGCGCCGCCGGAACTGCCCGGGTAGAGCGTGGCGTCGGTCTGCACGACGTCGTCGATGATGCGGGTGGCGGCCCCGGCGCTCGTGGGCAGCGACCGCCCCAGGGCACTGACCACACCGGCGGTGACACTGCCGGCCAGTCCGAGCGGATTGCCGACGGCCACCACAAGCTGCCCGACGCGCAGCCCGTTCGCCTCACCGAGCCTGGCCGGGGCCGGGGTCGGACCGTCGGCGCGGATCACCGCGAGGTCGGACAGCGGATCGGCGCCGATGACGTGGAAGGGCGTCGTCGTGCCGTCGGCGAAGGACGCCGTGCCGGCGTCGGAGTGCCCGACGACATGGGCGTTGGTGAGCAGGAAACCGTCGTCGGTGAACACCACCGCGGAGCCGGTGCCGACCACGAAACGCCCTCTGAACCTGCGGTGCGCGACGTTCACGGCCGCCACCTTCGGCGTGAGCTCGGCGGCGACCGAGGTGACGATCAGGGAGTAGGCGTCGAGCGCGGACTGCTCCATGCCGGAGCGGTCGGGCTCGGAGACTGTCTCGGCCACGAGCGGATCCTTCCGCTGGTCCACAGGACTGATTACATGCTTACACGCATGCCTGCGGAAGGGCACCGGCCGTCACTGAGCGGGCTGTGCGGACGTCAGCACGCCGATCTTGTCGACGCGGTGCTCGGGGTTGCCCCTGTCGTCGCGCCAGTAGTTCCCGGCCGCGTTGTCCTCGGGCGTCAGGCAGGTGGAGACGGTGATCATGGCCTGGGTGGGGCGCTGACCGGGGACGCCCGGCACGGCTGCCCGCTGTTCCGCGAGTGAGCGCGCCGAGCGGAAGGAGGTTTCCCGCGTGTCGGTGATCTCGTACTCGTAGCGCGCTCCGGCCGCCGTGACGACGACCCGCTCACCCTCGTCAAGGCTCGGGAGGAGGCGCAGTGGGCCGCCGGCGGAGAGGCGGTGGGCCGTGACGAGGTAGTTGCCGATCTCGCCCGGGCCGACCCCACCCTGCTTGCCGTACGGGCTGGCGGCGAAGCCGCGGTTCTGGATGCGGGTGCCCGGCCAGTCGTCCGTCGTGCCCTCGTACGGGACGACGCGCAGGTTCTTGACGCCGATGGCCTCGATGGTCAGCCACGCGTGCTGACGCTGGTCACCGGTCTTGGGGGCGGCGGGCCGGTCGTCCGAAGGGGATGGCGATGAGGGCTGCGCCGATTTCGTCGCAGGGGGTGTCGTCTCCTTGGCTCGCGTGGACTCGCCGGTCGTGCCCCCGCCGCCGGAGCAGCCGAGGATCACGGCGATGCCGACGCCGGTCAGGAAGGCGGGACGAGCTCGGGAACAGGCCATGGCACCCGGGAAACGAACGAGGGCCGGCCAGTCGTTCCCGCCGGGCGCTCAGACCCGCAACGTCGCCCATACCGCGTTGCCGCCGGTGAGTGGGGACCGATCGACTCCCCAGGTCTCGGCCAGCTGGTCCACCAGGAACAGTCCGCGGCCCCCCTCGTCGTCGGGGCCTGGCACACACGGGGGCAGACCCTGGCGGACATGGTTGCGGTCGTGCACCTCGACACGCAGGCACCCGGCCTCGACGATCCCGACGCCGCACAGGAAACGGGTGCTGAGGGTGTGCCGTACGGCATTGGTGGCCAGCTCGGACAGGAGCAGGACGGCGTCCGCGCACAGCTCGCCCGGCAGCTGCCACGCGGTCAGCCGCTCGCTCATCGAGCGGCGGGCCACTGCGACGCTGGAACGGTGCGCCGGGAGTTCGAGCCAGTGGGTTCGGTCCGGGCCGACGGCGTCTAAGGACTTTGGGGAAGAGGTCGTGTGGGGGGACACGGGTTCGCCTTCCGTGGGGGGGCGGGCGCCGCGGGGAGCGGAGGAAGGTCGGCGTGGGTACCGGCGCGTACCAACTCCCGTGGGGGGACACGGGAGATCGGCGATGAAGCGCCTCGCGGGTGGCAAGACGATTCACACAAGTAACTATGCTCGCACCCTAGTTCAAGCTGCAACCGGCTCCCTGATAATTTCAGTCAGCCGGTATCGGTCTGGCCGCATCATCAAGTCACTGTCAGACTCGGACTGGTGACAGTCCCTCAGGAGGTAGGGCGTGAGCGAAGGTCGTTCGGGCGCGAGCACCACGGGTGCCCCCACCGTTCTCCGCATGATCCTCGGCCGACGGCTGCAGGAGCGCCGGCTGGGGGCCGGCGCGTCGCTGGAGGACGCCGCGAAGGCCCTGCGCGTGAAGCCGCTGACCATCCGGAGGCTGGAGAAGGCCGAGGTCGCTCTCAAGCCGCTCTACGTGGAGAAGCTGCTCGAGACCTACGGGGCCGACCGGCAGGAGATCGACGAGTTCGTCGTCCTCGCCGAGCGGGCCAACGAGCCCGGCTGGTGGCACGCGTACCGCGATGTGCTGCCCAACTGGTTCAGCGCCTACGTGAGTCTGGAGACCGGCGCCAAGACCCTGCGCACCTATGAGCCGCACTACGTCACGGGGCTGCTGCAGACCGGCCGCTACGCGCGCGAAGTACTGAGCGGGGGTTTCCCGGGCGACGGCGACGAGGACCTGCAGCGCAGAGTGGACCTGCGGTTACGTCGCCAGGGCCTGCTGGAGAGACCCGACACGCCCACACTGTGGGTGGTCATGGAGGAAGCCGTACTGCACCGGGTGGTCGGCGGCCCCGAGGTCATGCGGGAGCAGATCGAGCGGCTCCTGGAGGTCTCGGAACTGGAGCACGTCAGCGTCGATGTCGTGCCCTTCACCGCCGGTGCCCATGTCGGGGTGTGCGCCCCGTACACGTATTTCCGGTTCGAGGAGCCGGAGCTGCCCGACATCGTCTACACGGAGATCCTGTCCGGTGCCATGTACCTGGACCAGCGCTCCGATGTCGCGGCGCATCTCGAGGCGCACAACCGCATGTCGCTGCTGACGTCGGACGCGGACAGCAGGGCACTCCTGAACCGCATGCGCAAGGAGTACTCATGACCACGATCAACGGGCACGTCTACAACGGAATGCCCGCATCGGACCTCGGCGAGCAGGGCTGGGAGTCTCCGTGGAGCGGCCCCAACGGGGGCCAGTGCGTGCAGACGAAGCAACTCGCCGACGGCCGCGTGGCGCTGCGGCAGTCGACCGATCCCGCGGGTCCCGCGCTGATCTACACCCCGGCCGAGATCGCCGCGTTCGTCGCGGGAGTCAAGCGCGGCCTCGCCGACCATCTGGCCGCCGGCTGACCCCTCTCACCAGCGGGAAGGACCCGAGCCGCCCCGGCCACGACCTGCCCGGCACCCCCCACGCACCACACCGAAAGGGACAGGATGACCAACCCCCACGCCGCCCGGGACATCGACACCAGCAGGCCCCACTCTGCCCGGATGTACGACTACTACCTCGGCGGCAAGGACCACTTCGAGGTGGACAAGAAGGCGGCCGAGACCGTGGCGGCGGCCTACCCCGGCATCTTCGTCTGCGCCCGCGAGAACCGCGCCTTCATGCACCGCGCCACCCGCGTCCTCGCCCAGGAGCACGGCATCCGCCAGTGGCTGGACATCGGCACCGGCATCCCCACCGAGCCGAACCTGCACCAGGTGGCCCAGTCCGCGGTCCCCGAGGCCCGGGTGGTGTACGCCGACAACGATCCCCTCGTCCTCAAGTACGCCGAGCGCCTGATGCGCAGCACGCCCCAGGGCCGCACCACGTACATCGAGGCCGACGTCAACAACCCGGACGCGCTGCTGAGCGCCCCCGAGCTGGCCGAAGTCCTCGATCTGGACCGGCCCGTGGCCCTGTCGCTCAACGCCCTGATGCACTTCGTCACGGACGCCCAGGACCCGTACGGCATCGTGAACCGTCTGCTGGCCGCTCTCCCCTCGGGCAGCGCGCTGGCCCTGAGTCACTGCACCCCCGACTTTGATCCGGACACCTGGCAGAAGGTCACCGACATCTACACGAACGCCGGCACGCCGGTGCGGTTCCGTGCCCAGAAGGACGTCGCCCGCTTCTTCGACGGCCTCGACCTGCTGGAGCCCGGCATCACGGTCGGCCACCGCTGGCGCCCGGACGACGAGCCCAGCGCCTCGGACGCCGAGGTCAGCCTGTGGACCGGGGTGGGCATCAAGCCGTAACTGTGGGGCGAGCGGCACCGCTGTGGTGGATTCTGTAGCCGATGCCGATCGTGTGTGCCGTTGCCGTCCTGGCCGTCGCGAACCTGCTCAACAACTGGCTCGCGCGGAACCCCGTCATGTACGTGATCACCTGCGTGACCGCCACGGCCGTCCTGCTGATGATCGCCCGCTGGGACGGTCTCACCCCGGCCGAGCTGGGACTGGACAAGGCGGGGATCCGCCGGGGACTGCGCTGGGCCCCTGTCCTGGCCGGGGTGGTGCTCCTCGTCCTGCTGGTCGCCCTGGCCGTTCCGGCGGGCCGGGAGGCGTTCCGGGACGCCCGGGCGGTCGACCTGTCCATGGGACGGCTGCTGTGGGGCGTGCTGGTACGGGTGCCGTTCGGCACCGTGCTGCTGGAGGAGGCCGCGTTTCGTGGCGTGCTGTGGGCCATGATCCGGCGCCGCCGCGGCACCGTGTGGGCCACGACGGTGTCATCGCTGCTGTTCGGGCTCTGGCACCTGCTGCCCTCCCGTGGCCTCAACCGCTCCAATGCCGCTGTCGGCGCGGCCTTCGGGGAGGGCTCGGCAGCCGTGGCGGCGACCGTCGCCGCGGCCATCGTCGTCACCGCCGTCGCGGGGGTCGTCCTGTGCGAGCTGCGCCGCCGCTCGGGCAGCCTGCTGGCGCCCATGGCCCTGCACTGGTCGGTCAACGGCTTCGGCTACGCGCTCGCCTGGGCGGCGGCACGGCGGTGGCTCGACAGCTGACAAGCCCTGCCCTCGGTGGATTCCTGAGGGCAGGGCTGGTCGGGCGGTTTCGGCCTCGGAAGGGTCACCGGGTCCGGCGGGCAAGGCGCCGCGCTAGCAGGGGAATGATCACGACGGCGGCCACGACGTGCGACACGGCCAGGACGATCTGGGTGGAGGTGGCCGTGTGCGGGGCGGCGGCGGGGCCGACCAGGGACAGCGCGGTGAGCGCGACCGTGATCACCACGAACGTACGGGCGGGCCGCTTGGCCCAGCGGGCGAGGGCCACGGCCAGGACGATCCCGGCGATCGCCCAGAACAGCACGCCCCCGGCGAAGCCGCCCACCGGGATCTCCGCGGCCTCCTTCGCGCCGGGACTGGCCGCGTCCATCGGGACGCCCGCCGCCCGGCAGACGAGGGCGAACACCTCGGTCACGACGGCGCCCGCGAGGGTCGCCAGGACACCCACCAGCCACACGGGGCGTGTGTCGGCAGAGCGGGTCGTGGAGGGGGACTGGGCGAGGGTCTGGGTCTGGGACGCGGTCACGCTCATGGGATGTTCTCCTGTTCGGGCTCGGTATGCCTTTCATGGAGTTAGACGGCGCGACGCCGCAGAACTAATCGGTCACCGGGGCAAGTTCTGCGAAGTGCGCACGTAGTCGAAGAGTGCGGTGGCGCCGGCCGTGTTCAGGGACACCAGGCCGATCCTCAGCGGCTGCGCGTCGGGCAGTGTCCACACCCCGGTCCAGGTCCAGTTCCGCCCGTCCGTGCTCGTGGCGGCCCGCACCTCGTGCTCGTCGTGGGCGGAGTCGGCGTGGTACGACAGGCGCATCCACAACGTGTCCGCGGCAGGACCGCCGAACATCGGGCCGTACGCCACCGGTGTCGGCGGCGTGGTGGTGGGGCGGGCGCCCTCCTTGCCGAACTCGGTGACGTGGGTGACCTTGCCGCCGGTGTGGCTCAACGGCAGCACGGAATGCACGAGTTTGACGTACCGGTCGTCGCTTCCGTACAGCACGAGCCCCGCCTGCTGGTTGGCCGGTCCGGAGGTGAGCCGGAGCTTGGTCTCCACGGTGAAGTCGCCGGGCGGTGCGGGTCGGGTGAGCACGGAAGCGGTGTTGGTGCCGAGGTAGAGCTCGGCGTTCTGGGTCGGCCAGGACAGCGCCCCGTCGCTCGTCGCGGGGGACCGGGAGTTCGTCACGGTCGTCGGGCCGTCCGGCTGCGGCAAGTCGACGCTCCTCAACCTGGCCGGGGGACTCGACGAACCGACGGCAGGTCAGGTTCTCGTGGACGGCGCGCCCGTCACCGGGCCCGGTCCCGAACGCGGCGTGATCTTCCAGCAGTACGCGCTCTTTCCGTGGCTCACGGTGCGCGGCAATGTCGAGTTCGGGCTGAGACTCACCTCCCTTCCGGCCGTCGAGCGCAGGCGGCGTACTGAGCAGGCGATCGACCTGGTCGGGCTCTCCGACTTCGCCGACGCACTGCCCAAGACGCTCTCCGGCGCGTTGCACACGGCGGCCAGCACGGTGCCGACGCGGGAGCCGGCCGCGTCCAGCACGCGCCGCGCGGCGGGGTCGGCGGGGAGGGCCGCGAGCAGCGCGGGCAAATCGTCCGCCTTGCCGTGCGCGTCGAGTACGGCACCGACGGAGGCCACCGTCTCCAGACACCCTCGCCCGCCGCACGAACATCGGCGCCCGTCCGGCTCGATGGTGATGTGCCCGAACTCGCCGGACAGCCCGTGCGCGCCCCGGTGCAGCGAGCCACCCACGACGAGCCCGCCGCCGACGCCGTGCGACAGCCGCAGATACAGCACGTCCTGGTCGCCGGCGGCCGCTCCCCAGGTCGCTTCCGCGAGCGCGGCGAGACGGGTGTTGTTGTCGACGAGGACGGGGACGCCGAAGCGTTTGCGGAGGAGGAGGGCGAGGTCGGTGCGGGGGGCTTGGGGGCCAGGGGCGGTGTCGCCATGGCGGGCATCGGGCTCACCCGCTGCCTCCGCCGCCGCACCCGCCGCCTCGCCCGCCACATCCTCGACAGGCCCGACCACACCCACGCCGATCGCGCTCAGCGCGCCGAGCCGCAACGTGCCGCCGGCCAGCGCACCCACCAGCCGCTCGGCGAGGTCCACCCGCTCCTCCCAGGGGAGGCCGGGAGCGTGCGGCGCACTTGCCGAACCGATCACCTCGTGGGCGACGTTGACCGCGGCGACGTGCACCGCACGACGGGCGAAGTCGATGCCGATCGCCTGCCCCGCCTCGGGGCGGAGCGTCAGTGTCTCGACCGGCCGTCCCCGCCGGCGCTCGGCGGGAGCGGGAGCCGACGCCACGACGGCTCCGCTGTCGACGAGGGCGGCGATGATGTCGTACAGCGTCGTCCGCGACAGCCCGCTGTGCCTGCCCAACTCGGCCCGGCTGAGCGGACCGTGCCTGCGCAGCAGATCAAGTACGAGTTCCTCGTGACCCCGGCGCAGCCGTGCCAGCGGGCCGTCGTGATGCTGTGGCATGGACCACAGCATGCGGACGGCCCGCGTTTTTCGTCAACAGTCCGGAAAAAAGAATCAGAGGGCGTAGCGGACGAGCCACTCGTCCTCGTTGTACGCGTCTCGCGCCGGGTCCGGCGCCGTGGCCGGGTGCTCCTCGACCGTGTCCTCCAACCGAACCCGCTCCGGCAGTGCGCCGAACCGCGCGCGGCGTGCCGTCTCGGCAGTGTCCACGTTCGCCTCTTCTTGGCTCATCTCGCCCTCCCCGTTTCGACCGTCACCCGTCCAACTCCTGGCGATACAGCGATGTTCCCCAGGAGCGGGGACGCCGCGAGCGAACGCTGTTTAGATAAATTAGTAATTAATATTGACAGCGTTTCGGCCACACGCCACAGTCTTCGCCAGGACGCTTCCCAACCACCCGGAGAGGCACGTGACTTCACACCCCGATGGTCGAAAAGCCGCAGGTCACAGACTCCCTCGCCGAGCCGTCACGGTCGCCGTGGCCACGGTGCTGGCCGTGACCGCCGCCCCCGCGGCCGACGCGCGGACCGCCGAGGACCAGGGCGCGCCGGACTACTACGACAGCGGCCTCGCGCCGACGCCCTACATGGGCTGGAACACGTACTACGGGCTGGGCGCGCCCACCGAGAAGGAGGTCCGCGCGGTCGCCGACAGGCTGGTCAGCAGCGGTCTGCGGGACAGCGGCTACGACATCGTGTGGCTCGACGGCGGCTGGCAGGCCGACAATCCGCGCGACGCCCAAGGACGGCTGGCCGCGCACCCGGAGCGCTTCCCGTCCGGCATTCCCGCCCTGGTCTCCTATCTGCACCAGCGCGGTCTGCGGGCCGGCATCTACACCGACGCCGGCACCTACGACGGCGGCAAGAGCTGCGGCCTGGGCAGCCGCGGGTACTACGAGCAGGACGCGCAGCTGTTCGCGAGCTGGAAGGTCGACGCGATCAAGGTCGACTTCCTGTGCGGGATCGGCGCGCAGCTCGATCCGGGCCCCGCCTTCAAGGAGTTCAGCGACGCGGTGGCCAAATCCGGCCGCAAGATGCTGCTGAACCTGTGCAACCCGCTCACCGACGACTGGGGACTGCCCCACACCCCCGAGCAGGACGCGCACAACACCTACGTGTACGCCCCGACGATCGCGGACTCCTGGCGCACCGGCACCGACATCGCCTGGGGCACCCCGAGCCCCGGGCAGTGGCCCAACGTGCTGCGCAACATGGACGCCAACGCCTGGCACCCCGAGGCGCAGGGCCCCGGCCACTACAACGACCCCGACTACCTCATCCCGATGCGCCGGATGACGGACGGGTCGTACGAGCTGACGCAGGAGGAGTCCACGACCCAGTTCGTGATGTGGGCCGAGATGGGCTCGCCCCTCGTCCTCGGCTCCGACCCGCGCACCCTCTCGGACTCGATGATCAAGACGCTGCGCAACCCGGAGATCATCGCCGTCGACCAGGATCCACTGGGCATTCAGGGCGTACGGGTGGCGACCGACTCGGTCGGCGATGTGTACAGCAAGGTCCTCAACGGACGCGGGCAGCGGGCGGTCGTGCTGCTCAACCGTTCCGATCAACCCGCCGAGCGCACCGTGCGGTTCGCCGACGCGGGGCTCGGCGGCTCGGTGCGGGTGCGTGACCTTCGCGCGCGTGCGGATCGCGGGACGCACACCACGTCGTACACCGTCGAGGTACCCGCGCACGGCACCGCATTCCTGAAGCTGACCGGCGCGGAGGACCTGCCCGGCACGAACCTGGGCGCGAAGGCCACGGCGAGCCCGGCCGTGCTGCCGGATGGTGACACCTTCTTCCGTGGACCGGACGGTTCCCTCGTCCAGATGACGGACGGCAGGAGGAAGGACCTCGGCGGCCGGATCCTGGGCCAGCCCGCCGCATACGCCTCCGCAGGCGGCCGTATCGACGTCTTCGTGCGCGGCGCGGACTCCCGAGCCTACCGGCGGGTCTTCACCGACGGGCGCTGGGGCGCCTGGCAGAGCCTCGGCGGGCGGCTGACCGACGCTCCGTCGGCGGCGTTCACCGACCCCGGACACTGGACGCTGTTCGCCCGGGGAGCCGACGGACAGATCGTGCAGCGCGGGCCCTCGTCCGCCTGGTCGTCCCTCGGTGCGCCCGGCGACCGCACGACGTACGGCCGTCCGTCCGCCGTCGTCGACTCCCAGGGGCGCGTCCATGTCGCCGTGCGCACCGCGGCGGACGACGTGTGGACACGGTCCCGGGACACGTCCGGTGCCTGGTCGGCGTGGGCCTCGCTCGGCGGGACCGTCAGCGGCAGTCCGACGCTGGTCGCCGTGGGTGACGCCGTGGTGCTGTACGCGCGGGCCGGGGACTACACGCTCTGGCAGCAGCGGTACGAGAACGGTGCCTGGCAGGGCTGGAGCAAGCGGCAGGAGTTCCCGAGCGCCGCGTTCGACGGCGCGCTGGGAGCGGTGGGCGGGCCGGACGGCACGGTCGACGCGGTGTTCCGCGGAGTCGACGGCTACGTCCACCGAACCCAGTTCCGATGAATCAGCACGTATCCGCCACGGAGTCCTTCATGACGCATCACCAGCCCAGCCGACGCCGGTTCCTCGCCGGACTCGGTGCCGCCGGCACGACGGCACTGCTCAGCGGCTGTGTCACATCGACGTCCTCGGGCAACAGCTCCTCGAAAGGCGCGGTGACCCTCCAGTCCAACCTGTCCGCCCCGCAGGCCAAGACGGCGATGGAAGACCTCGTCGCCGCCTACGGCAAGCAGGGCACCGGGAAGGCCACCCTCAACACGGTCGCCGCGGAGACCTTCCGCACCCAGCTGCCGACGTACCTCACCTCCGCCAACCCGCCCGACGTCTACACCTGGTACCCCGGCTCGGTCGCGGACGCGTACGCCAAGAAGAACCTGCTGCTCGACCTCGACGACGTCTGGGCCTCCTCGCCCGATCTGAAGAAGTACTCGAAGGCCCTGAACTCGCTGTGCACGGCGAGCTCCGGCAAGAAGGTCTTCGTGCCCATGACCTACTACTGGTGGGGCATGTTCTACCGGAAGTCGAACTTCGCCAAGTGGGGCGTGAGCGAGCCGGAGAGCTGGGACGACTTCCTCGATCTGTGCGACAAGCTCAAGAGCAAGGGTGTCGCGCCGATCGGGCTCGGTGCGGGCGGCAACACGCCTTGGGTCGCCTCGGCCTGGTTCGACTATCTCGACATCCGCATCAACGGCGCCGATTACCACCGCCAACTCCTCGCTGGGAAGCACCGGTTCGACGACCCCGAGGTGCGCAAGGTCTTCGACCGCTGGCAGGAAGTGCTGCCGTACTTCGACCCGGACGGCACCGCCATCCCCTTCCAGGACGCCACGACCTCCCTGCTCAACGGCCGCAGCGGCATGATGCTGATCGGCACCTTCTTCGCCGACGCGGCGCCCAAGGACGCCCTCGACGACATCGACTTCTTCCGCTTCCCGGTCATCGACTCGAAGGTTCCGCTCGCCGAAGAGGCGCCCACGGACGGCTGCTTCGCCAGCGCCCGCACCGGCCGCCGCGAGCAGGTGTCCGACCTGCTGAGTTACGTCGCCACCGCGGAAGCCCAGGAGATCTACATCAAGGGCTCCTCCGGCACCGTCCTGCCGTGCAACCCGGACGCGAAGGACGCCGGCACTGCGCTGGTGAAGAAGGGCCGCAAGCACGTGGAGGAGGCCGCCGAGATCACCCAGTTCTTCAACCGGGACTCCAGCGACGCCCTCCAACCCACCGCGGACAACGCGCTGACCAAGTTCCTCGCCAAGCCGAAGGACATCGGGGGCATCCTCACCGACTGGCAGCGGGACGCCGAGAAGATCTGGACCGCCTGACATGGCCGTCCTGACCGCTCCCCACCGCAAACTCCCGGTCCCGACGCCGTCCCGTGGCGGTCGGGGCCGGGGCCCGCGCCGCACTCCCCCGCTGGTGCTCGCGTTCGTCCTGGTGCCGCTGCTCGCCGAGGCGCTGTGGGTGTTCTGGCCCGCCCTGCAGGGCTTCTACCTCGCTTTCACCAGCTGGGACGGCGTCTCGGCGCCGCGGTTCGTCGGCCTGGACAACTTCCAGGAGATGGCCCACGACGAGGTCTTCCGCAGCGCGGCCTGGCACACGGTGCTGTGGCTGGTGCTCTTCGGCGGCCTGTCCGCAATGCTCGGCCTGGCCGCCGCTCTGCTGCTGCAGCAGGAGCGGCGCGGCGTCGGCTTCTACCGGGCCGCCCTGTTCCTGCCCGTCGTCTTCTCGCTGGTCGCCACCGCCCTCGTATGGCAGGCGATCTACCAGCCGGACGGCGTCCTCAACCAACTCCTCGGGTCCGTCGGCCTCGACAGCCTGCGCCACGCCTGGCTCGCCGACCAGGACACCGCCCTGTACGCCGTGATCGTGCCCGCGCTGTGGCGGCAGATCGGCTACGTCATGGTGCTGTACCTCGCCGGCCTCAAGGGCATCGATCCGGCGCTGTACGAGGCGGCCAAGGTCGACGGTGCCGGTGCGTGGCAGCGCTTCCGGCATGTCACGCTCCCCCAACTGCGCAGTGTCAACGCGGTCGTTCTGTCCGTCATCGTCATCGACTCGCTGCGCTCCTTCGACGTCGTGTGGTCCCTGACCCGCGGCGGCCCCTACCACTCGTCCGAGCTGCTGAGCACGTACATGTACTCCACCGCGTTCCAGTCCCTGCGCCTGGGCTACGGCTCGGCGCTGGCCGTGGTCATCTTCGTGCTGGCCTTCGGCGTCATCTGCTCCTATCTCGTCCGCGCGTTCCGGGAGGCCGACTGATGTCCGCCACCTCCACGGCCCTGCACCGCAGGCGTGCCGCGACCGCCGGATTCCACCTGTCCGCCGGTGCGTTGGCGGTCCTGTGGCTGCTGCCCATCGCCCTGGTCCTGGTGACCAGCCTGCGCTCCTTCGACGACGTCGCCGCCCACGGCCTGGGCAGTTGGCCCCGCTCCTTCACCCTGGACAACTTCCGGCAGGCCTGGGTCGACGGCGGCCAGGGGCGCGCCCTGGTCAACAGCCTCGTCGTCACCGTGCCGTGCGTCCTCGTGACACTGGCGCTGGCCGCCATGGCCGCGTTCGCCCTCAGCCGCTACGAACTGCCCTTCCGGCGTTCCCTGTTGCTGCTCATGCTCGGCGGCAACCTGCTCCCGCCGCAGATCCTGCTCATCCCGGTGTCCAAGCTCAGCGAGCTGATGGGCGTCTACGACACCCTGCCCGCGCTGATCGGCGTCCAGATCGGCTTCGGCGTCGGCTTCTACGTCTTCGTCCTGCACGGGTTCATGCGGGCGATCCCTGCGGAGATCCAGCAGGCGGCGGTCGTGGACGGCGCCGGGCCCTGGCAGATCTTCTGGCGGATCATCCTGCCGTTGACGAGACCCGCCCTGGCCGCGCTCAGCGCGCTGTCGTTCACGTGGATCTTCAACGATCTGCTCTGGGCGATCACTGTCCTGCGCAGCGACACCAAGATGCCGATCACCGCCGCCCTCATCGGACTTCAGGGGCAGTACGTGTCGATGTGGAACGTGATCGCCGCCGGGTCGGTCATCGCCGCGGCACCCACCGTGGCCGTGTTCCTGCGGTTCCAGCGCCACTTCGTGGCCGGCCTCAACCTGGGAGCGGTGAAGTGACGTCGTACGAGCGCTGGATCCTGCGCACCGACCACACCACGTACGCCGTACGGCTCTCCCCCGACGGCCCATGGGCCGAACTCGACGCCTGGGGACCGCACGGCGTCGAGCACGGCCCCTCCGCCCTGGACCGGTCGCGGCGCACGCACTTCATCACGCCCGCCGACGCCGCGCCCGCCGAGTATCTGCCGTACGGACTCAGGCCGTTCACCGGTTCCGAGCTCGTGGCCTCGCGACCGGGCGAGGAGCGGGGCGTGTGGTGGGACTTCGCGGGGGCGGAGGAGGGTGAGGGGACGCTGCGGCTCGCCTTCACGGACCACGTCGTCGGACTCCGTACGGTCCTCTGCTACGAGACCGTGCCGGGCACCGATGTGATCCTGCGCTGGACCGAACTCACCGCCACGGCAGAGCTGCGCCTGGAGCGGTTCGACTCGGCCGCCGTGAACATCCCCGTCGGCGGCGCGGCGCGGCTGACCTACCTCGCCGGTCAATGGTCGCAGGAGTTCCAGCGCACCCAACTCGCCCTTCAGCGCGGCACGTTCACCATCGGCAGCACGCAGGGCGTGCCCGGGCACGCGTACGCTCCCTGGCTCGCCGTCCAGGACGGAGACTCGGCGGCGGCCTACGGTGTCGCCCTCGACTGGCCGGGCAACTGGCACATCACGGCGGAGGCGGAACCCGGCGGTACCGTGCGCGTCCGTGCGGGCCGGGTCCCCCACGAGGGGGCGGTGGTCCTGGCTGCCGGCGAAACCCTCGTCACCCCCCGTCTCGCCTGCGCGTTCAGTCCCGACGGACTCGACGGGCTGTCCCGCGTCTGGCACCGCTACGAGCGCCGGCTGGCCGGGGAGCGGCTCAACCGGCCCCGCAAGGTGCTCTACAACTCCTGGGAGGCCACCGGCTTCGACGTCGACGCGGCCGGTCAGCTGGAGCTGGCGAAGGCCGCCGCGGAGATCGGGGCCGAGCTGTTCGTCGTGGACGACGGATGGTTCACGGGCCGCGGTGACGACACCGGCGGGCTGGGCGACTGGTATCCGGACCCGGACGCCTTCCCGGCCGGCTTCGACCGGTTCGTGGCCGACGTCCGAGGGCTGGGCCTGGACTTCGGCCTGTGGGTGGAGCCCGAGGCGGTCAGTCCCGGCAGCCGGCTGTACGCCGAGCACCCCGACTGGGTCTACCGGATCGACGGCCGCCCGGCCACGCTCGTCCGCAACCAGCTGCTGCTCGACCTCGGGCGGACCGACGTCCAGGACTTCGTGATCGGCACGCTCGACCGGCTGCTCGGCGACTACGACATCAGCTATCTGAAGTGGGACATGAACCGGCCGCCCACCGAGCGCGGCCGCCCAGGCTCCGGCCCCGTCGACCTGGACGCGGAGCACGCCGCCGGCTATCTGCGCGTCCTGGACCATCTGCGGGCCGCCCACCCCGACGTGACCGTGGAGGGCTGCGCGGGCGGCGGCGCCCGCGTCGACCACGCGACGCTGGCGCGCACGGACGTGGTCTGGCCCAGCGACAACACGGCCCCGCTGGACCGGCTGTCCATCCAGTACGGCTTCCTGCACGCCCACGCGCCGCACGTCATGAGCTCCTGGGTCACCGACGCCCCCGGCGTGTTCGATCCGCGCCCGCGCAGTCTCGCCTTCCGGTTCGTGAACGCCATGTGCGGGGTGCTGGGTGTCGGGGCCGATCTGCGGAGGTGGACTGCGGAGCAGCGGGCCGAGGCCAGGGGGTGGATCGCCCGCTACAAGAAGGTGTGCCATGTCACACACCACGGGGAGGCAAGGCTGCTCGGCACTCCCGACGACAGCACCTTCGGCGTGCAGTTCGACCACGCCGGCCGCACGGTCGTCGCCGCACTGAGTACCGGGCGCCTCGACGGTGCCCCGCTCGTCCCCGGCCGCCCCGACCGGCTCCGGCTGCGGGCGCTGGACCCGGCGGCGCGCTTTCGGGACGCGGCGACGGGGACGACGTACAGCGGAGCCCATCTGCTCCACTACGGGCTGCCGTTCACGTGGAGCGCCGATCATGACGCCGACCTCGTGGTGCTGATGCGTGAGTGAGGCGCATATGTTTCCCGTACGGCCCGTCCTCCCGGCGAAGGAGTCGAAACCCACGATGGACCAGCCCGCACGCCGGACCGGCGCCCGCTTCTCCGGACGCACGGCCGTCGTCACCGGTGCGGCCTCCGGCATCGGAGCCGCCACCGCCGTACGTCTCTCGCAGGAGGGAGCGGCCGTCGTGGTCGCCGATATCGCGGAGGAGCCCGGTGAGGCGGTGGCCGAGCGGATCGCCGAGGACGGCGGCCGGGCGCGGTTCGTGAGAGCCGATGTGGCGGCGGAGGACGACTGGACGCGGATCGTGGCCGCCGCCCATGCCTTCGGGCCCGTGGACGTCCTGGTCAGCAACGCCTTCACCGTCGATGTGCGGCCCGCGCACGAGCTGACCCTGCCGTCGTGGCGGCGGCAGCTCGACGTCAACCTCACCGGCGGGTTCCTGGGCTTTAGGGCGGTCCTGCCGGATCTGCGGGCCCGGCACGGCGCGGTGGTGCTGACCTCCTCCGTCCACGCACACCGGGGCATCCCCGGTCACCCCGCCTACGCCGCCTCCAAGGGCGCCCTGCTCTCGCTGTGCGGGCAGCTCGCCGTCGAGTACGGGCCCGAGGTGCGGGTCAACGCGGTCGTGCCGGGTCCGATCCTCACCGGCGCCTGGGACAGGGTGCCGCCCCAGGAGCGCGAGCGCAGCGTCGCCGAGACGGCGGCCCGGCGCTTCGGCACCCCCGAGGAAGTGGCCGCGGCCATCGCCTTCCTCAGCGCCGACGAAGCCTCCTACATCACCGGCACCAGTCTCCTCGTGGACGGCGGCTGGAGCGTCGTCAAGGCGTCCGCATGACGCTCTCGTCGCAAGAGAAGAAAGGCTGTACGACATGACGCCCTACGCCCGCCGCGGCGTGCACGGCCAGACGGTGGAAGCCCTCGCCCGCCGCATCCTGGGCGGTGAGATCCCCGAGGGCACCACGCTCGATCTGGCGGCGCTGCAGAGCGAGCTGGACGTGAGCCTCACCGCGCTGCGCGAGTCGCTCAAGGTGCTCGCCGCGAAGGGGATGGTCGACGCCCGCCAGAAACGCGGCACGTTCGTCCGGGCCCGGGCCGACTGGAACCTGCTCGACGCCGACGTCCTGCGCTGGCAGTTCGAGGGCGGCAGCACCACCGAGGCCGACCAGGCGCTGCTGCGCAACCTGGCGGAGGTGCGCGCCATCATCGAGCCGGCCGCCGTCCGGCTCGCGGCGCAGCGGCGCACCGATGCCGACCTCGCCGCCCTGGACGCGGCCGTGGAGGCGATGGGACGGCAGGGTGCCGACGCCGCCCACGCCGTCGAGGCCGACCTCGCCTTCCATCGCGCCCTGCTCACCGCCACCCACAACGAACTGCTCGAGCGCATGGAGATGGTGATCGAGTCCGGCCTCGCCCACCGCGACCGCATCGTGCACAGCTCCCCGCACAGCGAGGATCCGGTGCCGGCGCACCGCGCCGTCCTGGACGCCGTACGCGACCGGGATCCGCAGGCCGCCGAGGCCGCCATGCGGGCGCTGCTCGATCAGGCGGGCCGCGACCTGGACCGGGTCGACCGTTCCGACGAGACGAAAGGCTCCCGTTGAAGATCGCTCGTATTGAAACGTTCCTGGTCCCGCCGCGCTGGCTGTTCTGCCGCGTGGAGACCGACGACGGCGTGGTCGGCTGGGGCGAACCCGTCGTCGAGGGACGCGCGGAGGTCGTCCGGGCCGCCGTCGACGTGCTGGCCGAGTACCTCGTCGGCCAGGACCCGCTGCGCATCCAGGACCACTGGCAAGTGCTCACCAAGGGCGGCTTCTACCGGGGCGGGCCGGTGCTGTCGAGCGCGGTCGCGGGCCTCGACCAGGCCCTGTGGGACATCGCGGGCCAGACGTACGGCGCCCCGGTGCACGCCCTGCTCGGCGGTCCCGTGCGCGACCGGGTCCGGGTCTACGCATGGGTCGGCGGCGACGAGCCCGCCGAACTCACCGAGCAGATCGCCGCCCAGGTGGAGGCAGGTTTCACCGCGGTGAAGATGAACGCCGCCGGAGCCGTCTCCCCCGTACCGACCGCCGCCGAGACCGAGGCGGTCGTCGCCCGCGTGGCCGCCGCCCGCGAGGCCCTCGGCCCGGACCGCGATGTCGCCGTCGACTTCCACGGCCGGCTGACCGCCGCCGGAGCCCGGCGCGTGCTGGCTCGACTCGGGCCGCTGCACCCGCTGTTCGTGGAGGAGCCGGTGGTTCCCGAACAGAGCCATCTGCTGCCCGGCCTCGTCGCGGGAACCGATGTACCGGTGGCCACCGGTGAACGCCTTTACGGGCGCGCCGAGTTCCTGCCCGTCCTCGCGGCGGGTGTCGCCGTCGCGCAACCCGACCTGTCGCATGCCGGCGGCATCTCCGAGGTGCATCGCATCGCCTCGCTCGCCGAGACGTACGGCGCGCAGCTCGCCCCGCACTGTCCGCTCGGCCCCATCGCGCTGGCGGCCAGCCTGCAGATCGCGTTCGCCACGCCCAACTTCCTGATCCAGGAGCAGAGTCGGGGCATCCACTACAACAAGGACGCCGACCTGCTCTCCTACGTCGTCGATCCCGAGCCGTTCCGCTTCGTGGCCGGGCATGCGCCCCGCGGGGACGCACCGGGGCTGGGCATCACGGTCGACGAGGCCGCCGTGCGCGCCGCCGACCGCAGCGGTCACGCCTGGCGCAACCCGGTGTGGCGGCATGCCGACGGGTCGTTCGCGGAGTGGTGACAGTGCCTTTGACGGTCGTCACCGATCCGGCCCACGGCGGCCGTTGGACCTCGCTGCGTGCCGGTGGCCGTGAGTGGCTGTGGCGCCGGGAGGGCACGGCCCGCGAGGACGTGTCGCCGGGGGACGCCTTCATCGACGCGGGCGGACTGGAGGAGTGCGTGCCGACCGTGCGGGGCACTCCCGATCACGGGGACGCCTGGTCACGCCCGTGGACAAGCGACGGGAAGGGCACGGAGAGCATTGACTGCGAGCGCTTCCGCCTGACCCGGACCATGGGCGCGGGAGCGGAGGTCGACTACGTCCTGACCGCCGACCCGGGCTTCCGCTTCATCTGGGCCGCCCATGCGCTCCTCGACCTCTCCCGGCGGGCCACGGTGCACATGACCGAGGGAGCGAGGACCCGCCTCTACCCGGATGCGGGCCCTTGGGTGGCGGGCAACTGGCCCGTCGCACACGGTGTGCGCCTGGACCGGCTCGGTCCGGACGACGGCACCGCGGTCGGGGCGGTCGTCGACGCCTCCTACTGCTGCGTCCACGATGACGCGGACCGCCTGGCGTTCGCCCTGGAAGCCGACGGACAGCCGGTGTCGATCGCCCTGTGGCGCAACCTCGGCGGCTTCCCCGCCGAGCACCCCTACCGCAGCACGGGCGTCGAGCCGATGATCGGCCGCGTCTTCGACCTCGCCGAGGCAGGCCCGGACGACGCCGCCCGCGTACCGGCTTCGGGTGAGGTGCGCTGGCGGCTGACGCTCACCCCGGACTGCACCTGCCCCTGAAACACCCGGAATTGGAGCACCCGATCATGGACCTACGAGCGGCCCTGACCGCCCACCGCCTCGTCGCCATCGTGCGCGGAGACGACCCCGAAGCCGCGCTCAGCACCGTACTGGCCCTGGCCGCGGAGGGCATCGAGCTGATCGAGGTGTCGCTGACCGGCAAGGACGCCCTCACCGTCATCGAACGCGCCCGGCAGGCCCTGGGCCCCGACCGCCCCCTCGGCGCCGGTACCGTCCTGACCGCCGACGACGCCCGTGCCGCGCACCGGGCCGGCGCGGACTTCGCCGTGACCCCCGCGCTCGGCGAAGGAGTGCGCACAGCACGGGAGTTGGGCATGCCGGTGCTCGCAGGTGCGATGACCCCGACCGAGATCGTGGCCGCGCGCACCTACGACGCCGCCGCGCTGAAGATCTTCCCGGCCGCCGAAGCCGGCGGGCCCACCTATCTCAAGGCCCTGCGCGGACCGTTCCCGTACGAGCTGTTCGTCCCGGTGGGAGGCGTCGACGAGGCGGCCGCCCGCGCGTACCTGGCAGCCGGAGCGACCGCGGTAGGCGTCGGCTCACCCCTGGTCGGCGACGCCGCCGACGGCGGAAGTGTGAGCGCCCTGCGCGAGCGGGCCCGCGCCTTTCGTGCCGCCGTAGAGGAGGCCACGCCGTGACCGACCGTGTGCTGCGGCTGCCCGCACGACAGCCCGCCGGTGTGTGCCTGGAGTCGGACACCCTCCACATCACCACGGCCCGCGTGGGGCTCACCGCTGCCGGCCCCCTGGACGGCGCGTTGTTCACCGCCCGGGTCGACGTGCCGGGGACACCGGCGGCCTCCTACCGTCGGGGAGAGACCGAGTGAACAGCACCTGGCGTCCGGCCGAGGGACCCGTCGTCTGTATCGGGGAGACCATGGCGGCCCTGGCTCCCGCTGTGCCGGAGCCGCTGGAGACCGTCGAGGATCTGCGGGTGTCCGTGGCGGGTGCGGAGTCGAACGTGGCGATGTACCTGGCCGATCTGGGGGTGCCGGTCGTCTGGCTCTCGGCGCTCGGCGACGACGCCTTCGGCCGGCGGGTGCGCGCCGCCGTCGGCGCGGTGGGCGTCGACGTCAGCGGCGTACGCCACGACCCGGACCGGCCGACCGGCCTGCTCGTCAAGGAGACCGGCCGCACCGGCACCCGTGTCCGCTACTACCGCGGCGGCTCGGCGGCGTCCGCCATGGGCCCCGAGGTGCTGGACGACGACCGGCTGAAGTCGGCGTCCGTCGTGCATCTCACCGGCGTGACCCCGGCGCTGTCGCCGTCCTGCCGCGGCCTGGTGGAACGGGCGCTCGCCACCCCGCCGGGCGAACGTCCCCACGCCGTCAGCTTCGACGTCAACCACCGATCCGCGCTCTGGCCCGACGGCACCGCGGCCGCCGTACTGCGCGACCTGGCCGATCGCGCCGACATCGCCTTCGTCGGGCTCGACGAGGCACAGGGTCTCTGGGGTGCGGATCTGGCGGCGGCCGACGTGCGCCGGCTGCTGCCGCGCCCGCGCTTGCTCGTGGTCAAGGACGGCGGACATGCGGCCACCGCCTTCGGCGAGGGGAACACCTGGACCGTGCCCGCGCTGCGCACGGACGTGGTGGAGTCCGTCGGAGCGGGCGACGCCTTCGCCGCCGGATTCCTGGCCGGGCTGCTGCGGGACGGCGACGTACACCGCGCGCTGCGGCTCGGGCACATCACCGCCGCGTCCGCGCTCCGGGTGACCAGCGACCACGGTCCGCTGCCGGACCGCGCCCGGATCGAGCGGCTCCTCGACCTCCCTGCGCGGGACTGGACGCGGCAGGACAGCTGGATTCACAGTGGTCGCTGAGCCCGCTTCCTCGACACGGCGGCCTTGAGGAGGCGGCGGAAGGTGGGGCACTCCATGTGGCTCGGCGCGGGGCAGGCGGCGGCGTGCCGCAGGGAGTCACGCAGGACGGCCAGTTCACGGATCTTCCGGTCCAGCTCGTCCGCCTTGGCCGCGAGCATCTCGCGGTCGATGCGTGGCCGCCCGTCCGGGGCGAACATGTGCGCGATCTCGTCGAGCGAGAACCCCGCGCTGCGGCCCATCGCGATCAGCGCCAGGCGCTCCAGTACGCCGGGATCGTACTGGCGGCGCAGGCCCCGTCTGCCGACCGAGGCGATCAGCCCTTTCTCCTCGTAGAAGCGCAGCGTCGAGGCGGGGACCCCGGCGCGCTGCGCCACCTCGGCGATGTCCAGGTCTGTCACCCCTTGACTTCAAGTCGACTTGAAGTAGAACGCTGTCATCCCGGCCCGGCTCAGGCAAGCAGAGGAGACGATCATGGACGTCACGCGCAGGACCGACGAACAGGCGGCGCGTTGGAGCGGGGCCTCCGGCCACGCCTGGGTCGAGGCACAGGCGGTGCTGGACGAGCTGCTCAGGCCCTATGAGGACCTGCTCGTCGACGCGGTGTCCGCCGAGCGCGGCGGCCGGGTGCTCGATGTCGGCTGCGGCACCGGCAGCACCACGCTGGCCGTCGCACGACGCCTCGGGCCGGCAGGCCACTGCGTCGGCATCGACATCTCGGAACCGATGATCACCGCCGCCCGGGCCCGCGTGGAGCGCGAGGGCACACCGGCCTCGTTCATCCACGCCGACGCACAGGAGCACCCGTTCGAACCGGCCATCTTCGACACCGTCATCTCGCGCTTCGGCGTCATGTTCTTCAGCGACTCCGTCCGCGCCTTCGCGAACATCCGGCGTGCCGTCCGGGACGGGGGCGAGCTCCACTGCATCGCGTGGCGCGGCCCCGCGGAGAATCCGTTCATGACGACCGCCGAACGCGCCGCGGCACCGTTCCTGCCGAACCTCCCCGCCCGTCTGCCGGACCAGCCGGGGCAGTTCGCCTTCGCGGACCGTGACAGGGTCCACCGCATCCTGAAGGAGAGCGGGTGGACCGGCATCGACATCCGGCCGATCGACGTGGAATGCGTCCTGCCGGAGAGCGAACTGGTCCCCTACTTCACCCGCTTCGGGCCAGTCGGCCAGGTTCTGCCCGAGGTGGACGAGCAGACCCGCGCCCAGGTCGTCGAGACGGTCCGCGCCGCCTTCGACCCCTTTGTGCACGGCACGGAAGTCCGCTTCACCGGGGCCTGTTGGTTCATCGGCGCCCAAGCCTGATGCCGGTGCCGGTCACCGCGAAAAGTTTCGTGTATCCACCAACCCTTTTCCGGACCCGGGCGGCTGACGCATAGTGATGGCGCTGTTCTACGGGCCCGACGAAGGAACCAGATGACGCGGAAGAACGCCCTGATCGTCCGAGGCGGATGGGAGGGGCACCAGCCGGTCAAGGCCACGGAACTGTTCCTGCCCTTCCTGGAAAGCAGTGGATACGACGTCCGGATCGAGGAGTCGACCGACGTGTACGCCGACACCGCCGCGATGGCCGGCACCGATCTCGTCGTGCAGTGCGTCACGATGTCGGAGATCACCGCCGAGCAGCTGGCGGGACTGCGCGAAGCGGTCGAGGCCGGCACCGGATTCACCGGCTGGCACGGCGGCATCGCCGACTCGTTCCGCGCCTCCTCCGACTATCTCCACCTGGTGGGAGGGCAGTTCGCGACCCACCCGGGCAAAGAGCCCTGTGAACGCCGGGGAGTTCAAGAGGACAACTACCTTCCCCACACCGTCACCCTCACCGAACTCGGCCGCGAACACCCCATCACGGCCGGCATCGAGGACTTCGACCTCTGCACCGAGCAGTACTGGGTGCTCCACGACGACCTCATCGACGTACTGGCCACCACGACCCATCCCGCCCGGCCGTGGCAGCCCTGGGACCGTCCGGTCACCTCGCCGGCGATCTGGACCCGCCGCTGGGGCGCCGGGCGGATCGTGGTGACGACACCGGGGCACAGCGTCGACGTGCTGGAGAACCCGAACGTCCGCACCGTCATCGAGAGGGGCATGCTGTGGGCGACGCGCACCGCATCGGCGTCATAGGGCTCGGCGTCATCTCCCGCGCGTACCTGGACACACTCGACGGCCATCCCGCCGTGCGCCTCACCGCGGTCGCCGACCTCGACGCCTCCCGGTCGGCCGCGGTCGCCGCCGAACGGCCCGGCGTCGAGGCGCTGACCGTCGAGGAGTTGCTGAGCAGCCCGGACGTGGACACGGTGCTGAACCTCACCGTTCCCGCCGCGCACGCCGAGATCGCCCTCGGCGCCATCGGACGCGGGAAGAACGTCTACGGGGAGAAGCCGCTCGCCGCCGAGTTCGCCGACGCGCACGCCGTGCTGGAGGCCGCCGCGAAGGCCGGTGTCGGTGTCGGGTGCGCCCCGGACACCGTGCTGGGCACCGGCATCCAGACGGCACGGGCCGCGGTGGAGGCGGGGACCATCGGACGCCCCCTGTCCGCCTCGGCGGTCATGGTCACCCCGGGGCACGAACGCTGGCATCCGCACCCCGACTTCTACTACACCGCGGGAGGCGGCCCGCTGCTGGACATGGGCCCGTACTACCTCGCGTCCCTGGTCCACCTGCTGGGTCCGGTGCGTGCCGTGATCGGGGCGGCCGGTCGGCTGCGCACCGAGCGCGTGATCGGTTCCGGTCCGCGCGCGGGCGAGCGGATCCCCGTCGAGGTGGACACCCATGTCTCCGGTGTCCTGGAGCACACGAGCGGGGCCCTGACGACGCTCACGACGAGCTTCGACGGCGTGGCCACCACCGCCGCGCCGATCGAGGTCCACGGCGAGACGGGGACCCTCACGGTCCCGGATCCCAACCACTTCGACGGCGAGGTGCGGCTCCACGAACTCGGCGGCACCCAATGGCGCCCGCTCCCGCCGTCCGCGGGCTACGCCGCCGGCGCACGCGGCATCGGCCTGCTCGACTTCATCGCCGCCGACGGCCAGCGGGCACCCCGCGCGAACGGCGAACTCGCCCTGCACGTGCTGGAGACGATGAGCGCCCTGCTCCGCTCGTCCGCCGAGGGGCGGCGCATCGAGCTGACGACAACGGTGGAGCCGCCCGTCCTGGTTCCGCTGACGGCCGCCGACGAGTGGAGGAGATCCCCGGCCGGGTAAGACCGTCAGTCCACGGGCCACGTGTGCGCGGGCGCGTTCAGGTGCATGTAGTCCATGTACGTCGTCGTCATCTGCCGCAGCGCCTCCCACCGGTCCGAGGCGAGGCCCTTCTGCAGGTGGTGCACCGTCTCCGCCTGCCACAGGGCGCCGTTGCGGGCGGTGACGCAGCGCTGCTCGATGATGCCCAGCATGGGTTCACGCCAGGTCGCGTCCATACCGGCGAGCTCCAGGCCGCGATGGGCCAGCGGCAGCAGGCGCCGCAACACCAGTTCCGTGACCGGCACTTCGCCCATGCCGGGCCAGTACAGACGGGCGTCGATGCCGTCACGGGCCGCGGTGTGGAGGTTCTCCTCGGCGACCGTGAACGACATCCGCGTCCAGACCGGCCGGTCCTCGTCGACCAGGGCGCGCGTCATGCCGTAGTAGAAGGCGCCGTTGGCGATGATGTCGGCCACGGTGGGGCCGGCGGGCAGGACCCGGTTCTCGATGCGCAGATGCGGCCCGCTGTCGGTGACGGCGTAGACGGGGCGGTTCCAGCGGTAGATCGTGCCGTTGTGCAGCGTCAGTTCGCCCAGCTGCGGCACGTCGCCCGCGTCGAGCGCCTCCTGCGGGTCCTCGTCGTCGCACAGTGGCAGCAGCGCCGGGTAGTAGCGCACGTTCTCTTCGAAGAGATCGAAGACGCTGGTGATCCATCGTTCTCCGAACCACACCCGCGGTCGTACTCCCTGGGCCTTGATCTCCTGCGGGCGGGTGTCGGTGGCCTGCTCGAACAGGGGGATACGGGACTCGCGCCACAGTTCCCGGCCGAAGAGGAAGGGCGAGTTCGCCGCCAGGGCGATCTGCACGCCCGCGATGGCCTGGGCCGCGTTCCAGTAGTCCGCGAACTCCTTCGGGTCGACCTGGAGATGGAACTGGGTGCTGGTGCAGGCCGCTTCCGGGGTGATGACGTCGGCGTACATCGACAGACGCTCCACGCCGTCCACCCTGATCCGCAGATCCTCGCCCCGCGCCGCGAAGATCTGCTCGTTGAGCAGCCGGTACCGGGGATCTCCGGAGAGGGCGGCCTCGCCCACGTCCGCCTCCCCCAGCGTCGGCAGAATGCCGATCATGATCAGGTGCGCGCCCACGGCCGAGGCGCGTTCCTCGGCGTGGTTGAGCGCTTCGCGGATCGCCTGTTCCCAGGCGCCGGGGCCGCCCGCCGTCAGCCGCCGGGGCGGGATGTTGATCTCCAGGTTGAAGCGGCCCAGCTCGCTCGACCAGGCGGGGTCGGCGATCGCCTGGAGGACCTCCGTGTTGCGCATCGCCGGCCGCCCGTCACCGTCGACCAGGTTGAGTTCTATCTCCAGCCCGACCTGGGGGCGCTCGCTCTCGAAGGCCGACTCGCGCAGCATCTGCGCGAGCACATCGAGGCAGGTGTGCATCTTCTCCCGGTATCGACGCCGGTCCTCCCGCGTGAACACAAGGGCCGGCACATCACGTCCCATCGTGTCCTCCCGAGTCCCCTCGGCGGATACCTGTGCTCCCAGCGTCGCACCTCCGGCGCAACCGGGACAGTCAGCGCGCAGCCGCCGTCCGTACGGAGGCCGCACATCGCCTCATCGATCACAGAGCGTGCCCGTCCGCACCGCACACGGTGAGCTTGCCCGGTCCTGACCCTGTTGCTGAACCCCGGCGCCGCCGACCGGCGCCGGGGTCCGTTTCCGCACCACCGTGAGGTCAGGAGTGGGTGACCTTGATGTCGGAGATGCGGACCTCGCCGTAGTTCTTGGCGCTGCACGGGTCGGAGTTGTCGCAGTTGGCCTGCGTGTAGGCCCCGGCCTTGAAGTAGTTGGTGTCGCCGTCGTGGGAGATCGTGGTCTCCAGCCGCCCGTTGTAGTACACGTCGATCTCCCCGTCCTCCGCCACGAACTTGGCCTCGAACTCCGTGCCCAGTTCATAGTCGTCGGTGACGAGGTGATGGTGGCGGTCGTCGCCTTCGGTGACGTAGAGGCTGCTGCCTTCGAGACGGAAGACCGTGACGTCGTCGTCCCCGCCATGGACCTGCGCCCCGACCAGGTACGGCCTCACCTTGGGCAGTGCCATGAACGCCTCCTTGACCACGAGCGTGTGGGTGCCCTCCGTGGTGGACCACTCGGCCTCGTCCCCACCGCCATCGGTCATCTCCCGCAGCTCGGCGCGCGGATAGCTGGAGCCCCCGGTCGTCACACCGTTGACGGCGGCCCGGAACCGCACAGCGTCGCACTTGCCGCTGACCCGGAACCACGGGGACGCGGAGAAGCCCTTCAGCTCGGGCTGGGTGATCTCGGTGGGGTCCTCGTCCTCACCGGTGGGCAGGGTCAACTTCCAGTCGCTCAGGTCGAGGACGTCGGACGGGGCTGCGCACTTGGCGGCCGCCCGCTCCTGCGCGGCCGCCGGAGCGGCGGGCTGCGCGGACAGCGTGAGCGCGGCGGTCGACACAGCCGTGATGACGCCCGCCAGCACGCTGGTCGGAGTGCTTGGCATGGAGGGTTTCCTCCCTCTCTCGGATGCTCGGTTCTGGCCGTCCCGTACCGTATGTGCCGTCGGCGGGACCGGTCCCGAACCGCCTCCGCTTCACTGTCGACCATGGCCGAAAGCCCCAGCCACCCCACTCCCCTCCCCCTCATCGCCTCTACGCTTGCGTGCGACTGATGAAGGCTCTGGGTAGACACTGCGTACGGCCCGTCCGACGCAGTAGGTTCGATCTATGCGCACGGCCGCGGTCGTATGCGTTCTGGACTCGAACGAGGGGGAAGATCCGTGCGTTCCGGGGACGAGTTTGCCGGTCGCTATGTGCTGAGGGAGGTCATCGGCGCGGGGCGGAGCGGCGACGTGTGGCTGGCCCATGACTCGGTGGTGGGTCAGGACGTCGCGCTGAAACCGGAGCGGGCCGACGAGGACCGTGAGACCGCGGTCCGACACCTGCTGGGCGAGCCGCGCGCCATGGCCAAGTTCCGCGACCATCCGCACGTCGTGACCCTGTTCGACGTCGTGAAAGTGCCGGCGGACGGCAAGGGGACGGACACCTACTGGTTCGTCATGGAGTACGTTCCCGGCGGCGGCCTGGACCGACTGCCCCCGGTGTCTCCGGTGCGGGCGGCCCGTATGGGTGCCCAACTCGCCGACGCGCTGGCCGCGTTACACGAAGAAGGCATCGTCCACTGCGACGTCAAGCCCGCCAACATCGGCCTCAGCCGCCGCGGTGCGGCGAAGCTGCTGGACTTCGGCGCCGCGTACCGGGTCGGCGGCACCGACACCATCACGGCCAACGGGCCCTTCAGCTTCACTCCGGACTACGCCGCCCCGGAGCTGGCGCGGGGCAATGTGCCTCGGCCTGCCTCGGATGTGTTCTGCCTGGCCACCACCCTCTACGCGCTGGTCACCGGTTCGCCCCCGCGCGGCGGCCATACCGAACAGGACGGTGACCGCTGGGAGCACGCGGACTCGGAGGACACCGACCGCCTGCGGTACTGGAAGGCCGAGCAGGGCGTCGTCGAGATGGACGCCGACGCCGTGGGACCGCTGTACCCCGTGCTCACCGCCATGCTGCAGCGCGACCCCCGGCAGCGCCCCGACGCCCTTGAGGTCAAGCGGCTCCTGGAGGCCGTCGCCGGACCGGAGTCGGACACCACGCAGGACTCCGCCCGGCGCCCGCACAGGCGGCGCCGCATGCTCGCCGCGGCTCTCGGCCTCAGTGCCGCGCTGGCCCTGGGGCTCGTCGCCCTCCCCGACGACGGGGACGGCGGGGCTGCCGCGGACGGGGCCGACCCGAGCCAGGCGGCGCAGGGCGCCGCGCACGCCAAAGCGTCGGCTCTGATCGGCGATCCACACACCGCCGACGTGTGCGCCCTGGCCGAGCCCGACGCTCTCGACCAGTTCGGCACCGCCCAAATCGACGTGGACTACGGGAACTTCGACCGCTGCGACATGCTCGTGACCGTCGACTCCAAGACCCGCATCGATGTGTCGATCCAGCTGCGCCGGGGTTCGCCGCCCGAGACATCGAAGCCCTCCAGCACCATCGGGAAGATCGGCATCCGCGAGGAGGAGGCGGAGAGCGACGAGTGCAAGCTGCTGCTGACGTCCGACGGCGACACCGAGGACACCCTCGTCGGGATCCGCGTCAACATGGGCGACGGGTCCGTGACCGGCGGCAACGCGACGTTGTGCACGGTCGCCGACAAGACGGCGGAGAGCGCAGCGAACATCCTCGACAAGGGCCCGCTCCCCCGTCGTGACCCCGGCTACAAGCGCGCGTCGCTGGCGTGGAAGAACGCCTGCGAACTGCTCAACGCCAAAGCGCTGTCCGTCGTTCCCGGCCTCAAGGTCGACGTACCGGTCGTCGGGGTCGCGGACTGGAGCTGCGAGTGGTCGAGCGATGTCGACGACCTGGACGCGGAGATCGCCTTCTTCCGTGACCAGCCGAGGTCCGGGGCGGACGGCGGCGACGAGGTCACGCTCAGCGGATACCGCACGGTCGTCGAGCCGGACGACGACGGCGACTCCTGTTCTGCCTTCGTCGAGTACCGCCAGTACAGCGGCCAGGACGCCGAGACGGCGGCCGAGATGGTGCGCCTGGACGTCGGCGGCGAGCGCTCCCCGGACCAGCTCTGCGGGATGGCCACCCGACTCGCCGGCTCCGCCGCCACAGCACTCCGCGAGCGATGACATGGAGGGCGGGGCTCAGGGCGCGGAGTCCGGCCAGGTCGCCTCGTCCTCCATCAGGTCCAGGTCCGGCGGAACGAGTGTGGTGGACTCGACCAGCCCCTTGAGCAGGTTGTGCAGCAGCCCGTTGTCCGCGGGGCGGCCCTGCGCCTTGTCGTGCATCAGCGGGTACTTGAAGCCGGTGCGGTCCAGCCGGCGGCGTACGGCCTCGACGCGGTACTCGATCTTGCGTTCGTTCCAGCGCGCGTCCGGGCGCAGATACGCGAGCTGCTTGGCCGCCATCGCGTAGGTCAGGGGGCGCGGATCCTCCTCGTAGAGCAGATACCGCTGGCCGAGTACGACCAGAAGCAGCCGTTCGTCGTCGTCGAGCGCCCAGGTCTCCGGCCGCGCGGTCTCCGCGCGCCGCCGCGAGATCGGCCCCTGGTCGTCGTGGCTCGCCACATACAGCTCGACCAGGTGCTCACGGTAGCCGGAGCCCTTCACGAACAGGGGCGTGTAGCCGGTGGCGAGCGGGATCGGCTCGGTGGTGAGATGCATCATCCGGCCGCGGGGCAGCCGGACGAGCTGCTGCCCGATGTTGCGCAGCCACCAGTACCCCTGACGGTACGTCAGCTCGCCGTGCCGGCGGCTCACCCGCAGGTCGTCCACGCCGACGCCCAGGTCCACGTCCGGCTTCTCGCCGCGGCCGAAGGAGACCGTCAGGCCCGGCCGGGGCGGGGCGCTGAGGTCGCCGGTGACCGAGCGCACATGCAGCGTGCCGGGCTGGGTGGGCGCGACTCCTCGCGCGAGGCTGGCGGAGAGGGTCATCGCGGTGCTCCTTGGATCGGGGGTGTTCTCGACACGCGTACGGGCGCGGTTACAGGATCCGGCATCACCTCCGGGACCCCTCCCCAAACTGCCCCCGTATAAAAGGAGCGTGCAAGGACGACGGTTCCGGGGAGGGAGCGGAACCGTCGTCCATCAGCGCGTAGACGTGGGCGACGGCACGGGTCAGTACGCCGGTTTCAGCGCTCCGCCGGGGAGTTTCTTGCCGTCCTCCCGGGCGACACTGCACAGCACATGACGGAAACCGGCCTCCCACTCCTCGTCCGTCGAATACCAGCCCCACATCTCGTGTCCCTCCCCGCGGGCCCAGTTGACGCCGTACTTCTCCTGGCACAGGTCTCCCTTGTCGACGCTGTCCGCCGAGCCGTCGCCCGAGGCCCAGGTCCAGCCGACGATCTGCTCATGGTGCGGCTCGTCGCAGTTCACCAGGGTGTCGGTGACCGTACCGTCGTCACTCTCCTTGGAGTTGATGCAGTCCCCCTGGCCCAGCTGGGTGACGTACACCTGGTCGCCGAACTTGCGGAAGTGGCCGAGCGGGCCGCCGATCGTGGCCTTGTTGAGGAAGAGCAGACAGGCCGCGGCAGGCGGCTCGCTCTGCCCGGTCTCGGGCGTGAGGACGTACAGCACCGGGTCGGCCATGGTGCCGCGCAGCTCCGCGGTGCGCCGGGTGCACTTGCCCCGCTCGTCCTCGGTGCCGTCCGCCGCGACCGTGGTGATGACCTGTCCCTCGGGGTCGTCGTCGTAGCAGTCGACGAGCTTGAGGCCGAGCAGTCCCTTGTAGTCCTCACCCTTCTTCCAGTCGGCGTCGACGCACTGGCCCGGCGTGAGCTCCTCGCGCAGCCGCATCTGCTTGCCGTATGGGTATGCGCCGCGGGTGACCGACGGGGAGGGAGTCGCGGCGACCTTCGCCTCGACGTCGGGCTTCTTCACGGGGTCCCCGTTACCGTCGAATGTGGTGGCGCCCAGCGCGAACCCTCCGCCGCCGACCAGCACGGCGGCGAGCGCCAGCGCCACGGTGGTGCGCCCGGCCGGCTTGCGGGAGGTGAGGGTGCGGGGCTGCTGGGTCTCGCTCGCGGACGGCTCGGGCAACGGCACGCTCGCCGTCCCGGTCGCCGCCGCTTCGGCGAGCAGTTCGGCCGCCTCCGCCACCGGCATACGCTCCGCCGGGTCCTTCGCCAGCAGGCCCATGATCACGCGGCTGAGCGGTTCGCTGGCCCGCTGCGGCACGGAGGGTTCCGAGTTCAGTGCGGCGAGGAGCGTGGCGTCGAGCGTGTCCCGCTCGAACGGGGCGGTGCCCTCGACGGCGGCGTAGAGCGTGACGCCGAGCGAGAACAGGTCGGACGCGGCAGTCGCCTCACCGCCGGACAGCCGCTCCGGAGCGACATAGCCCGGCGTGCCCACGACCATGCCGCTCTGAGTGATCCGGGTCTCGCGCAGCCGCAGCGAGATGCCGTAGTCCGTGAGCAGGACCCGGCGGTCGGCGACGCCCGAATGGTCCGGCGCCAACAGGATGTTGGAGGGCTTCACATCCCGGTGGATGATGCCGAGCCGATGTCCGGCGGAGAGCGCGTCGAGAGCGGCGGCTCCGATCCGGGCCACCTCGTCGCTCGGCAGCGGGGCGCGCTCCTTCAGTACGGCGCTCAGGTCGCGCGTCCCCGGCAGGTACTCCATCACGATCCACGGGCGGTCGTCGGCCTCGACGACGTCGTACACCGTGATCACGTTCGGATGCTCGCGCAACTGCGCCGCCTTCAGGGCCTCCTTGCGGCCCCGGCCGGCGGGGTCGCCGAGGGCGGCCTCCGAGGTGTGCGGTACGTCGATCTCCTTGACCGCGACCTGCACCCGCAGTTCCTGGTCCTCGGCCAGCCATACGCTGCCCCCACCGCCGGAACCCAGCCGCTGCCGCAGCCGGTACCGCCCGGCGATGATCTGCTCCCGCTCCCCTGCCACCAGCGTCTCTCCCCTCGGCCGTACGCGCGCCACCTCACAGAGCGCCCCGCCATGCTCACCCCGTCCGTCCGGGAGCCCTCCCGAAAACGGCGACGAACCACCGTCGCTGACTGAGCGTCAGATCCTGTACGCCCCTCACCTGTTGATCAAGGGACGGAACGCGGCCCGCACATCGGACGTCGACTCGGTGACGGACCTGCTCGACAACGGGCCCGGGTCGATACCGCCGCTGGTGTAGTACTTGATCACCGAGGGGCAACTGCTGCCGCTGATCTGGATCTTGCGGTTGGCGACGAGCTTGCCGGTGCGCAGCTCGTAGACCTTCACCGGAAGCGCGATCTTGTAGAAGGTCACATAGGTGGTGGCCCCGGAGGACTGGGCCCGGTACGGGCAGGTCTCGACGGAACTGCCGAAGGACTCCTCGCCCATGCAGACCACCAGGACGGCGTCGGTGGGGTCGTTGGCCTTCCAGGAGCCGGGAAGTTTGGCCGAGTAGTCCTCGCTGTACTCGTCGTGGCCGTAGTAGAGGGCGCGGTTGGGGCCCTTGCTCAGGGGCTTGGCGCCGCTGTACTTCGCCGGGTGGGAGCAGTACTCGGGCTGTTTGTCGTCGCCTCCCGCGAGGAGACTGCGGACGTTGTCCAGCTCGATACTCAGCGTGGCCTTCCTGGCTCCCTTCCGTGCCCTGCTCGCGAGCCCGTCGTCCGGGTACTCGTCCAGCAGCCGCTCGTACTGCGCGCGGGCCTGCCTCCAGTCGTCGGTGTCCATCAGATCGTCGCCACATTCGACGAGCGCGGCGGGCGCGGTCCGACGGGCCGTCTCGGCGGACCGGTCGAGTAGGTCGTGGCTGCTCTCGCGGTCGCGGAGCCAGTAGGTGAGGGTGACGGTGTCGCAGGGGTCCTCGGCGGGCAGGGCGCGCAGGAAGTCGTTGAGGGTCGCTTCGACCGTCTTCTCGTTGCCGGGTTCGGCGAGGACGGAGGCGAGCGTCTTGAAGCCCCGCTCCAGTGCGTCGGTGTCACCGGTCAGCGAGGAGGCCAGCTGCGCCCGGGCCGTGTCCAGCCGGCGGCAGTCCTGGACGACCTCGTCGCCGCGGGCGGTCAGCGGGGCGTCGGCGACACGGTGCCCGAACCACACCCTGTCCTGGGCGGCCGACACCCCGACGCAATCCCCGCTCTCGCGAGCCTCGGTGACACTCCCGCCGATCCTCGACGCGTCGTACCGCAGCAGTCCCGCCGCCAGCAGCACCGGCAGCGTCACCGCGAGCGCGACCAGACGCTGACCGCGCACCGCGCCGCCCCGGCCGGCACCGCCACGCGCCAGGAACCAGCCGTGCGCGGTGACGGCCACCCACCACACCAGCACCACGATCTCGTACGACGTCCGGGCGGTCGACGCGAGCAGCGAGACGACCACGACGGTGACGGCGACGGAGAACACGGCGAGGCCCCACCGCCGCAGCATCAGATAGCCGACGCCGAGCAATGAGGCGTTGCCGAGCGCGACGGCCAGCGGATCGTGCGGCCTGGCCCCGTACGGCTCGGGCTCCCGCACCACGTAAGTCGATTCATCCATGCTGATCTCTTCCCGTTCCGTGGGGGCCTGGAGCGGCCCCGATCCGGCACCGATGCGTCAGGAAGCGATGTACTCCCACTTCTTGGTGGTCGCGCAGTCCTCGAACCCGAAGCGCTTCGCAGGCGCTGCGATCTCCTTCGCCGCCTGCTCGTTGATGGACATCTGCATCGCGAGCAGCAAGTCCTGTCCGTACCGGTAGTTCTCGAACTGGCCACTCAAGTCCTCGAGGCCGTCGATGTAGACGCCGAGCTTGCCCAGCCAGGCATCCAGGTCCTTCTGTCCGGTCTCCGGCTTCGGCATCTTGCGGACCTGTGCGCGCAGGTCCTTCAGCAGGACGGCTCGTTCACGCAACTTCCGTACGTCGCCGACGCCCACGCCCTCGCCGTACGCGAGGTCACCGGTGAACCGCTCGGTGATCTCACGGCAGCTCTCGTCGGCGCTCCGGATCAACTCCTGTTTCGGTGAGCCCGGTCCGGAGGAGCACCCGGCGACGACCGGCACCACCAGCCCCATGACGGCGGCTGCGACACGCATGACCTTAGGCATGCCGTCACGATGCAGCGTCCCGTCCGGGAGGGGTCCCGGGCGCGGCGAACCGACGAAAACAAGCCAACAGGCGGTAAAACACGGGCAGGTTGGGGGCGCCGGTGCGCAGGAGGCGAGGCGCGAGGAATAGCGTAGGCAGCCACGACTGATGTTCGACGGTTTCGTGGTTGTCACTACGCACGCACAGGAGCGTCCATGACTGATGAGGCAGCGAACTCCGAGCAGGAGACGCTCTCCAAGATCGACACCTCCGTGCCGCAGTCGGCCCGGATCTGGAACTACTGGCTGGGCGGGAAGGACAACTACGAAGTCGACCGGGTGGCCGGTGACGCCTTCCGCAAGATCTTCCCCGGCATCGAGACCGGCGCCCGCGCCGCCCGGTACTTCCTCGCCCGCGCCGTGCGCCACCTCGCCGCCGAGGAGGGCATCCGGCAGTTCCTGGACATAGGCACCGGGCTGCCCAACGTGGACAACACCCACGAGATCGCCCAGCGGGTGGCCCCCGAGTGCAAGATCGTCTACGTCGACAACGACCCGCTGGTGCTGGCACACGCCCGCGCGCTGCTCACCAGCACCCCGGAAGGGGTCACCAACTATGTCGACGCCGACCTGCGCGAGCCGAGCACCATCGTGCGCGAGGCCGGGAAGACGCTGGACTTCGACCAGCCCATCGCTCTGATGCTGATGGGCATCCTGGGCCACATCGAGGACTTCGACGAGGCACGCTCGATCGTGCGGCAGCTGGTGGACGCGCTGCCCGCCGGCAGCTACCTCGTGCACTACGACAGCACCAGCACCAGTGAGTCGTATGTCAAGGCCATCCAGCAGTACAACGAAGGTGGCTCGATCCCCTACATCCTCCGCAGCCCCGAGCAGATCGAGCGCTACTTCGACGGTCTGGAACTGCTCGAACCGGGCGTCGCGTCATGCTCGCGCTGGCGCCCCGACGCCGCCGCCTGGGGCCTGCCCGCGGAGGTGCACCAGTACGGCGGTGTCGCCCTCAAGCGCTGACACCTGCCGGCCGCCGGCCCGTGGATCAGGTTTCCTGGAGGATGCGATGGAGGGTCGTCGGAGTCTCGTCCGGTGACTCGGCCTCGACCACGAGGCGGTTCATGACATCCCAGTAGCACTCGATCTCGGCGGGCCTGTCGGGATAGAGCGCGGTGGTGAGCTGCTCGAGGCAGACCACGTCGGGCAGCTGGCCGCCGGGCAGCCGCAGGATGGTGACCGGACCGCCTTCCGCGGCGTAGCCACCGGCGTGGAACGGCATGATCTGGACCGTGACCTGCGGGGATCCGCAGATCTCGATGAGATGCCTGAGCTGGGCGCGCATCGTGCCGATGCCGCCCACCGGGCGACGCAGCGCCGCCTCGTCGATCACGGCCCAGAACTGAGCCCCAGGACGGCGGTGCAGGATCCGCTGGCGGGTCATCCGCAGTTCGACTCGCCGGTCGATCTCCTCCGCACCGGCGTCCGGGTGGGCGAGCCGGACGGCGGCACGCGCATAGTCGGGGGTCTGGAGCAGGGCGGGAACGCGCTGGACCTCGAAGCAGCGGATGAGGCTCGCCGACTGTTCGGCCCCGAGGTAGGTCTGCATCCAGGTGGGCACCACGTCGTTGTAGTACTGCCACCAGGCGGGGGTGTTGGACTCTTCGGCCAGCGCCAGCAAGGTGGCGCGTTCTGCCTCGTCGGTGACGCCGTAGAGGGTAAGCAGATCGGCCACGTCCCGCAGCTTGAACCCGTGGCGGCCACCCTCCAGCCGGCTGATCTTGGACCGGGAGGCGCGGATGACATGTCCGGCGGCCTCACGCGAGATGTGCCGCTCCTCCCGCAGCCTGCGCAGCCGTGCGCCCAGCACCAGCCGCGGCACTACGGGGCCGGCCGACCCGCCGTCCCCTACCGCACTGTCGAACGGGGTGCGTGCGGCCTCTTTCATACCCATCGGCATTCTCCCTGCGGTGAACGCAACTCTGCACGCGTACAAGCGCGGCAGCCAGCCATCCTAGGGGCTGTCCGCTACATGATCTCCGGATCGCGCCAACTGGCTTGCCGTGAGAGCGAGTTGGGCGGCATCAGCGGAGTCGGCGCGGACATCGGCCGCCGGGTTGTGCTACGGTTTCCGCGTTGCAGTTGTGGTACCCATGAACCTATGTGCGCCTGACGGGAATGTTTCTCCTTCAGGCGCATTAGTTGTTTTCCCGGCTTCTCCGGATGGGGCCTCTGCCTACAGAAGGAGAAAGTCATGGCACAGGGAACTGTGAAGTGGTTCAACGCCGAAAAGGGTTTCGGCTTCATTCAGCAGGACGGCGGCGGCCCGGACGTGTTCGCGCACTACTCGAACATCGCGACCCAGGGCTTCCGTGAGCTGCAGGAGGGCCAGCGGGTCTCCTTCGACGTCACGCAGGGCCAGAAGGGCCCGCAGGCGGAGAACATCGGCCCCGCCTGATCGCCGCACGCGTATGTCCCCGGGGTCCGCACCGGCAGGGT
>NZ_JBFALC010000026.1:108301-122414 GCF_040656035.1 Streptomyces sp. NPDC050211 | reverse complement strand
TTCCGAACCCGGAAGCTAAGCCTTACAGCGCCGATGGTACTGCAGGGGGGACCCTGTGGGAGAGTAGGACACCGCCGAACTCCTTTTACAGCTCTGGCTCTTGGGCATCATGCCCAAGAGCCAGAGCTTTTTTGCGTTGAGGTAAGGTCAGGGAGCATCGTTGGCTCGTTCCCACAGGAGGCTCCCGGGTGGAGGTCCAGGAGACCCGCGTCCAGACAGACCGGGTCCTCACCATCCCCAACATCCTCAGCATGGCTCGCCTTGTTGGCGTGCCGGTTTTCCTGTGGCTGATCCTCCGGCCCGAGTTCGGTGGGCCCAAGAGCGATGGCTGGGCGCTCCTCGTGCTGATGCTCAGCGGGGTGAGCGACTACCTGGACGGCAAGCTCGCACGACGTTGGAACCAGATCAGCAGTCTTGGCCGGCTCCTTGATCCCGCTGCGGACCGGCTCTATATTCTCTCGACGCTGGTTGGACTCACCTGGCGGGAGATTCTGCCAATCTGGTTGACCGCTGTACTTCTGGCGCGGGAGTTGGTCCTGCTGGTCATGGTGGGCATCCTCAGGCGCTATGGCTATCCGCCACCGCAGGTGAACTTCCTGGGCAAGGCGGCAACGTTCAACCTGATGTATGCCTTCCCGCTGCTGTTGCTCAGTGACGGAAGCGGATGGATCTCGTCACTCGCTGCTATTTTCGGCTGGGCGTTCGCCGGATGGGGTACAACGCTGTACTGGTGGGCAGGAGTCCTCTACGTGGTACAAGTCCGCCGGCTGATCCGTGCGGACGCAGCCATGGCCGATTGAACTCGCGGATTGAGGCGGGCGTAGTCCCGCGATGGCCCGCGACGGAAATATGCGGGACAATCTGGACGGGTGAAGTCGGCTAGACCGTCGTCTCTTCGAGGAGGACGCTTCCGACATGAAGGCCGTCGTGATGGCCGGAGGCGAAGGCACACGCCTTCGCCCTATGACCTCAAGCATGCCCAAGCCGCTCCTACCTGTGGCCAACCGCCCGATCATGGAGCATGTTCTGCGGCTGCTCAAAAGGCATGGGCTCACCGAGACCGTCGTCACCGTGCAGTTCCTGGCCTCGCTGGTCAAGAACTATTTCGGTGACGGTGAGGAGCTCGGAATGGAGCTCACCTATGCCAACGAGGAGAAGCCACTCGGTACTGCCGGAAGCGTCAAGAACGCCGAAGAGGCGTTGAAGGACGATGCTTTCCTCGTCATCTCCGGCGATGCACTGACCGACTTCGACCTCACGGAACTGATCCGATTCCACAAGGAGAAGGGCGCACTGGTCACCGTCTGTCTGACGCGTGTGCCCAATCCGCTGGAATTCGGTATCACCATCGTCGACGAAGAGGGCCGGGTCGAGCGGTTCCTCGAGAAACCGACCTGGGGCCAGGTCTTCTCGGACACCGTGAACACCGGTATCTACGTCATGGAGCCCGAGGTCTTCGACTATGTCGAGCCCGATGTGCCCGTCGACTGGTCCGGCGATGTCTTCCCTCAGCTGATGAAGGAGGGCAAGCCTGTCTTCGGCTATATCGCTGAGGGCTACTGGGAGGACGTCGGCACCCATGAGAGTTATGTGAAGGCGCAGGCCGACGTCCTGGAGGGCAAGGTCGACGTCGAGCTCGACGGGTTCGAGATCTCTCCGGGCGTGTGGGTGGCGGAGGGCGCCGAGGTGCATTCCGACGCTGTGCTGCGCGGTCCGCTCTATATCGGGGACTACGCCAAAGTCGAGGCCGGCGCCGAAATCCGAGAGCACACGGTCGTGGGCTCGAACGTGGTCGTCAAGAGCGGGGCCTTCCTGCACAAGGCCGTGGTGCACGACAACGTGTACGTGGGGCAGCACAGCAATTTGCGTGGCTGTGTCGTCGGCAAGAACACCGACATTATGCGCGCCGCCCGGATCGAGGACGGCGCCGTGATCGGCGACGAGTGCCTGATCGGTGAAGAATCGATCGTTCAGGGCAACGTCCGCGTCTACCCCTTCAAGACCATCGAGGCCGGTGCCTTCGTCAACACCTCGGTGATCTGGGAGTCCAGGGGCCAGGCACATCTGTTTGGGGCTCGTGGGGTCTCCGGAATCCTGAACGTGGAGATCACACCCGAACTCGCTGTGCGGCTCGCCGGCGCCTATGCCACGACCCTCAAGAAGGGTTCCACGGTCACTACGGCCCGCGACCACTCGCGTGGTGCACGGGCGCTGAAGCGGGCAGTCATTTCCGCACTGCAGGCCAGCGCCATCGACGTACGAGATCTGGAAAACGTACCGTTGCCCGTGGCACGGCAGCAGACCGCTCGGGGCAGTGCCGGTGGAATCATGATCCGGACCACCCCGGGGGTGCCGGACTCCGTGGACATCATGTTCTTCGACGGGCAGGGTGCCGATCTTTCGCAGGGCAGCCAGCGGAAGTTGGACCGGGTGTTCGCGCGGCAGGAGTACCGGCGGGCGTTCCCGGGTGAGATCGGTGATCTGCACTTCCCGGCCAGCGTCTTTGACTCGTACACCGGGTCACTGCTGCGGAATGTCGACACCACCGGGGTCACCGAGTCGGGTCTCAAGGTCGTCGTGGACGCGTCGAACGGCAGCGCCGGGCTGGTGCTGCCGAGCCTGCTCGGCAAGTTGGGCGTGGACTCGCTGACCATCAATCCCGGTCTGGACGAGTCCAGGCCCACGGAGACGGCGGATGCGCGGCGGTCGGGGCTGGTGCGGCTGGGAGAGATCGTGGCGTCCGCCCGGGCCGCGTTCGGGGTGCGGTTCGATCCTGTCGGTGAGCGGCTTTCGCTGGTCGACGAGAAGGGGCGGATCGTCGAGGACGACCGGGCGTTGCTCGTCATGCTCGACCTGGTGGCCGCGGAGCGGCGCAGCGGGCGGGTGGCGCTGCCGGTGACGACCACGAGGATCGCCGAGCAGGTGGCGGCGTACCACGGGACGCAGGTCGAGTGGACGACCACCTCGCCCGACGATCTGACCCGGGTCGGACGCGACGACTCGACGATCTTCGGCGGGGACGGCCGGGGTGGGTTCATCGTCCCGGAGTTCAGCAGCGTCTTCGACGGTACGGCGGCCTTCGTGCGCCTGATCGGGCTGGTCGCGCGGACGCAGCTCACGCTCAGCCAGATCGATGCGCGGATTCCGCGGGCGCATGTCATCAAGCGGGATCTGGCGACTCCCTGGGCCGTCAAGGGACTTGTGATGCGGAGGGTCGTGGAGGCCGCCGGAGACCGCTTCGTGGACACCACGGACGGTGTGCGGGTGGTGGAGACCGACGGACGTTGGGTGATGGTGCTGCCCGACCCGGCCGAGGCGGTCACGCACCTCTGGGCAGAGGGCCCCGACGACGCCTCCGCGCAGGCTCTGCTCGACGAGTGGTCGGCGGTCGTGGACAGCGCCGGGCGCTGAAAAACGCGGCACGCGCGCGTGCCGGACAAGTGTCCTCAAGGGGGCCTGTCCGGCACGCCGGTGGGGCCATTCGGAGGTAGCGACCGCGACATGCGACGATGTGCGGCATGCCGCAGCAGCCCCCCGTTCGGAGCACACCCACGCGCCCTGCGCGTCCGGATGCCTCCATGTCGCTGCTCACCAATGTGATGGACCACAGCCTCGACGAGGGATACGCCGAAGCGGCGGCCCGGAAAGAGGCCGGCGGCGGCATGCCCAAGACCCTCAGGGCGAAACTGGGCCTTGCCGTCGGTCTGGTGCTAGCGGCTCTCGTCGTCACCATCGGAGCCGCACAGGCGCGTGTCGCCGCTCCTGTCGTGGCGAAGGAGCGCGAGGAACTGATCGACCGCATCGACCGTGAGACCACGGCCGCGGACCAGCTCGAGGACAGCGTCGACCAGCTGCGCGCCGAGGTGAGCAGGCGGCAACGAGAGGCTCTGAAGCGGAGCGGCGGCAGTGATCAGGCGGAGTTGGTGGGTCTGCTGTCGGGCGCCACGGAGGTGCACGGCCCCGGTGTGAAGCTGGTCGTCGACGACGCCGAGGAAGCGTCGAACGGCGGTGACGGTGATCCACGGGAGACCTCCGGGTTCTCCGACACCGGACGGGTGCGCGACCGTGACATGCAGCGCGTGGTGAACGGGCTGTGGGAGTCGGGGGCCGAAGCCGTCTCCATCAACGGGCAGCGGCTGACGGCGCTGTCGGCGATCAGGGCCGCCGGTGACGCGATACTGGTCGACAACAAGCCGCTGGTGCCGCCGTACACGGTGCTCGCGGTGGGGGACGGGAAGCGGCTGAGCACCAGGTTCCAGAACAGCGCCGACGGGCTGTATCTGAATGCCCTCCAGGAGAACTACGGCATCCGGACCTCCATCTCCGCGGAGGAGGACCTCCGGCTGCCCGCCGCACCGAGCGTGACCGTACGAACAGCACAGCCGAAAACCGAGAAGGGCACATCGTGATCGCCGTACTGGGCCTCGTCGTGGGAGTCGTGGCCGGCCTGTTGGTCCGGCCGGAGGTTCCGGCGGTCGTCGAGCCTTATCTGCCGATCGCCGTCGTGGCGGCGCTCGACGCCGTCTTCGGGGGGCTGCGGGCCATGCTCGACGGCATCTTCGACGACAAGGTGTTCGTCGTGTCGTTCCTGTCCAACGTCGTCGTGGCAGCGTTGATCGTGTTCCTGGGCGACAAGCTGGGCGTCGGGGCCCAGCTGTCCACCGGCGTCGTCGTGGTCCTCGGCATCCGTATCTTCTCCAACGCCGCCGCGATCCGTCGGCATGTGTTCCGGGCGTGAGGCCGATGAGCGACAAAGACGAGGCGGCGGAGAACAGGCTGCGCAAGAAACTCCCCGAAGAGCTTCCCGCGGTGGCCGAGCCGACAGAGGAAAAGCCCGCTGAGGAAGCGTCGGCTGGGGACACCCCTGCTGCGGCGGAGCCGGAGCTGACCGGACGGCAGCGGCTGGTGCAGGGGATCTGGCCGCCGCGCGTCACCCGCGCCCAACTCATCGTCGCCCTGCTGCTGTTCGGCCTCGGCTTCGGCCTCGCCGTCCAGGTGGCCTCCAACAGTGACGGCGACAGCGCCCTGCGCGGTGCGCGCCAGGAGGATCTCGTTCGCATCCTCGATGAACTGGATGACCGTACCCAGCGTCTTGAGGACGAGAAGCAGGGGCTCGAGAAGCAGCGCGACGAGTTGGAGAACAGTTCGGACCAGGCCGAGGAGGCCCGGAAGCAGACACTGGAGAAGGAGCGGCAACTCGGCATCCTGGCGGGCACGGTGGCCGCCCAGGGGCCCGGCATCACGGTGACCATCGACGACACGAAGGGGACGGTCGAGGCGGACATGCTGCTCGACGCGATCCAGGAGCTGCGCGCGGCCGGCGCGGAGGCGATCCAGGTCAACGGCGTACGAGTCGTCGCCGGCACCTACCTGACGGACTCCGGCAACAGCGTGAGCGTCGATGGGAACAAGATCAACGCTCCCTATCGTTTCAAGGTCATCGGCAAGCCGCAGGACCTCGAACCGGCGCTCAACATCCCAGGAGGCGTGGTGCAGACTCTCGAGAAGGAGCAGGCCACCGTGACCGTCGAGCGGTCCGGCAAGATCGTTGTGGACGCCTTGCGAGCGGCGAAGCGGCCTGACTACGCTCGGTCGTCCTCCCAGTGAACCGGGGGTGCATGGGGGACGTCCGGCGAGGGCAAGACGTTGCGGGGGGTCGGCGCACCGAATGGGTGGTGCGTGGTGGAAACTGTCTGGTGGATACGGACGTTGTGAGGATGTCCGGGTCGACCGGTGAGTGCAATCAGGGTTCGTCCTGCCCCACGGGCGGGTCTGTTTCGGTCAAGGGGAATCGCCCGTGAAGTTGTTTGCGAAGTTGTTCGGCAAGAGCGCGCGAGAGGGTCGTGAAAACGCCACGGCTCGTCATCGCGCGCAGCCCGACGCGGAAGGTCAGCGCCCGCTGTTCCGGGACCAGGTCTCTGGTCCGGGAGGTGACATTTCGGGAGGTCAGGGCGCGCCGTCTGTTGACCCTGCGCAGTCCGGCGGCATAGGTTTCGGGCAACCGTCAACCTCAGGTGCGGGTGGAGGATTTTCCGCCGACCCGTACGCGTCCAACGCCCTGGCGGGGCAGCCGCGGCAGGAGGATCCGTCCATGTCGGCCCTGGTATGTACGAGGTGCGGTAACCGCAACGCGGAGAACAGCCGCTTCTGCTCCAATTGCGGTGCCCCGCTGCGATCCGGGGCCGCGGCCGAGCGTCCGTCCGAGACGACCTCTACGATCTCCATCTCCGGCCTTGAGGCGTACGACGCCGAGGTCACCGGCCAGACGCAGATGCCGATGCTCTCCCCGGAGGCGCAGGCGGCCGTCGACGCGCTGCCGCTGGGCTCGGCGCTGCTGGTGGTGCGCCGCGGGCCGAACTCCGGCAGCCGCTTCCTCCTGGACAGCGACCTCACCACCGCCGGGCGGCACCCGCAGAGCGACATCTTCCTGGACGACGTGACGGTCTCCCGGCGCCATGTGGAGTTCCGTCGCGGCCCCGACGGCTCGTTCACGGTGGCCGACGTGGGCAGTCTGAACGGCACGTATGTCAACCGCGAGCGCATCGACCAGGTCGCCCTGTCGAACGGTGACGAGGTGCAGATCGGCAAGTACCGGCTGGTCTTCTACGCGAGCCAGCGGGGCTACTGACCCTCCCCCGGGCGCCGTCCGGGGGGACCCCCAGGGAAGGTCCATGCTTCAAACACCGAGCGGCGGTGCCGGAGCCGGTACCGCCGCCACGGACAGTGGGCTGATGAGCATCGGCACGGTGCTGAACGTGCTGCGCGACGAGTTCCCGGAAGTCACCATCTCCAAGATCCGTTTCCTGGAGTCGGAGGGGCTGATCGAGCCGCAGCGGACCCCCTCGGGGTATCGCAAGTTCAGCGCGGACGACGTCGAGCGCCTCGGCCATGTACTGCGAATGCAGCGGGACCACTATCTGCCGCTCAAGGTGATCCGCGAGCACCTGGACGCGATAGCCCGCGGGGAGGCCGTACAACTGCCCGCGCTGGCCCGCCAGCGTGACGGTGAAGCCGTGGTCGAGGCCTCCGAGGCTCCCACGGCGGCCCGGATCGGCCGGGCCGAACTGCTCGCCGCCGCGGAGATCTGCGAGCGGGAGCTGGAGGAGTGGGAGGCGTACGGCCTTATCGCTCCGCTGCCGGACGGGGCGTACGACGCGGAGGCGGTCACTGTTGCGTCGCTCGTCTCCGAGCTGGGGCGGTTCGGGATCGAGCCGCGCCATCTGCGGGTCATGAAGGCCGCCGCAGACCGCGAGGCGGGGCTGGTGGACCAGGTCGTGGCCCCACTGAAGCGGCATCGCAATCCGCAGACCAGGGCGCATGCGGAGGCGCGTACCAAGGAACTGGCGGTGCTCACGGTGAAGCTGCATGCTGCGCTGGTGAAGACCGCTCTGGGAGTGCGGCTGCCTTGAGGCGGCCAGGCCGTCGGCGTCCGGTTGCGGCACCCGTTTTCGGCCCGACTACCCAAACGTCCCGGGCACGGCCTAGGGTTGCTGTGTGAACGAGCTCGATGTCGTAGGTGTCCGGGTCGAAATGCCCTCCAACCAACCGATCGTGCTCCTGCGCGAAGTGGGAGGCGACCGTTACCTCCCCATCTGGATCGGCCCGGGGGAGGCGACGGCCATCGCTTTCGCCCAGCAGGGCATGGCCCCCGCACGACCGCTGACCCACGACCTGTTCAAGGACGTGCTGGAGGCCGTCGGCCAGGAGCTCACCGAAGTGCGCATCACGGATCTGCGTGAGGGCGTCTTCTACGCCGAGCTGGTCTTCGCCAGCGGCGTCGAGGTGAGCGCCCGCCCGTCCGATGCCATAGCGCTGGCTCTGCGCACCGGAACGCCGATCTACGGCAGCGACGGAGTGCTCGATGACGCGGGGATCGCGATCCCGGACGAGCAGGAGGACGAGGTGGAGAAGTTCCGCGAGTTCCTCGACCAGATCTCGCCCGAGGACTTCGGCACCAGCAGCCAGTGACGCGCCCGGCCCGGCAGACGCAGCCCCTGTCGGGTCGGTCGATGCCCCGCGGTGGCGCGAAATGCCGGCATGTGCCATGGGCGCGTGAGAGCGTCGGTCAAGCCCCGTCCGAGCGCATTCGGCTAGCCTTTCCCCGCGGTGGGGTACGGGAAACCACTCCTAGGGTGATTATCACTCGGCGTGCCGAGTGTGGCGATCGTTGACGCACCCCTGGTGACTGCCTACCGTCGAGAAGGCAGGTCAAGGACGGAGGTCGGCGTGAGAAGCAGCGGCGACGGTACGGCTGGGGGTGCTCCCGGACATGGCCCGGGGGCGAGCGGTCCGTACCCGCTTCACGGCAGCGCGGCCGATCACGCTCCGCAGCACATGGCGGCCGTGCCCAGCAGCGGAGGGGCGACGTCCATGGCGTCCGAGCAGATCGGCTACCGCGGTCCGACGGCCTGCGCGGCCGCGGGCATCACCTACCGGCAACTCGACTACTGGGCGCGCACCGGGCTGGTCGAGCCGAGCGTGCGGCCCGCACACGGGTCCGGAACGCAGCGTCTGTACAGCTTCCGGGACGTCGTTGTCCTGAAGATCGTCAAGCGGTTCCTGGACACCGGGGTGTCGCTGCAGAACATCCGTACCGCCGTCCTGCACCTCAGAGAACGGGGTTTCCGCGATCTGGAGCGCATGACGCTGATGAGCGACGGCGCGACGGTCTACGAGTGCACCTCGCCGGACGAGGTCCACGCGCTGCTCCAGGGCGGCCAGGGCATCTTCGGCATTGCCGTGGGCGTCGTGTGGCGGGACGTCGAGAGCGCCCTCTCCCAGCTGCACGGGGAGCGAATCGACACCGGTGAGACGCTCGTCGGGAACAATCCGGCCGACGAACTGGCGCGGCGGCGGAACCGGGCGGTCTGAGCCCCGTTCCACAGCGGTTCAACGGCATTGTCAGTGGCGTAGGGCAGCATCGGACATGTGAGAACCGCGCCCACGATCCTGCATCTCGACATGGATGCCTTCTTCGCCTCGGCGGAGCAGGCGTCCAAGCCGAGCCTGCGCGGGAAGGCCGTCATCGTGGGCGGGCTCGGGCCGCGGGGGGTGGTGGCGACGTGTTCGTACGAGGCGCGTGTCTTCGGGGTTCACTCGGCGATGCCAATGGCGCAGGCCCGGCGGCTCGCGCCGAACGCCGCGTATCTCGTGCCGAGGTTCGGGTTCTACCGGTCGATCAGCGAGCAGGTGATGGGGCTGCTGCGGGATCTGTCGCCGCTGGTGGAGCCGCTGAGTCTGGACGAGGCGTTCGTCGATCTGGAGGCGGGTGGGGCGGCCTGGGACGAGGCGTCCGCGAGGCTGGCCGGGGTGAAGCTGCGGGCCGACATACGGGCCGTCACCGGGCTCACCGGGTCGGTCGGACTCGCCGCCTCCAAGATGCTCGCGAAGATCGCCTCGGAGCAGGCCAAGCCGGACGGTCTGGTGGTGATCGAGCCGGGGAGCGAGCGGGCGCTGCTCGGGCCCATGTCGGTGCGGACGCTGCCGGGGGTCGGACCGGCGACGGGCGACCATCTGCGGCGGGCCGGGATCACCACGGTCGACGAGATCGCCGAGGCGGGCGAGGACGAGCTCGTACGACTGCTGGGCAACGCTCATGGACACGCGCTGTACGCCATGGCGCTGGCGCGCGACGACCGGCCCGTGGTGGCCGAGCGGGAGACGAAGTCGGTGTCGGTCGAGGACACCTACGACGTGGACATTCATGACCGGGTGCGGGTCGGTTTGGAGGTGCAGCGGCTCGCCGACCGGTGTGTGCGGCGGCTGCGCGGGGCCGGGCTGTCCGGGCGGACCATCGTGCTGAAGGTGCGGCGGTACGACTTCTCCACGCTGACTCGGTCGGAGACCCTGCGCGGGCCCACGGACGATCCCGGGGTGGTGCGCGAGGCCGCGGCCCGGCTGCTGGAGTCGGTGGACACCACGGGCGGGGTGCGACTGCTGGGGGTGGGCGTCAGCGGGCTTGCCGACTACACACAGGAGGACCTGTTCGCACAGGCGGCGGGGGAGCAGGCGGAGAGTGAGGTGGAGGAGCCGGTGGCCGGCGAACCGGCCGAGGTGCAGCCGACGCCCGTGGAGCGGCGGTGGCCGGCGGGGCATGACGTACGGCACGGCGAGTACGGGCACGGATGGGTGCAGGGCAGTGGGCTCGGGCGGGTCACGGTGCGGTTTGAGACGCCCGATTCGGAGCCCGGGAGGGTCCGGACCTTCCGGGTCGACGATCCCGAGCTGGAGCCGGCGGATCCGTTGCCGCTCGTGCCGCTCGTGCCGCTCGTGCCGCTCGTGGCGCGAAGACCCGATGAGCCGGAAGGGCCCGAGGTGCCGGAGGAGCCCGTGGTGCCTCCGGTTCAGGTGTCGTCCGTGCCGGCCAGCTTGCCGAAGTCGCGGTCCGGGAGGGAGGGCGGTGGGGCGACGTCGAGGCCGTAGTGGTGGTAGAGCTGGAGTTCCTGCTCCGGTGAGAGGTGGCGGCCGACGCCGAAGTCGGGGGCGTCCTTGATCAGGGCGCGGTCGAAGGGCACGTGCAGGGCCCCCTCTATGAGCTCGCTGGGCTCCAGGGGGACGAAGGCGTCCCTGCTGAACAGGCCGGTGCGTATCGCGGCCCACTCCGGCTCACCGGTGGCGTCGTCGAGGTAGACCTCGTCGATGGTGCCGATCTTGGTGCCACTGCGGTCGAACGCCTTGCGGCCGATCAGGTTGCGCGGATCGATGTCGGTCTGCACGGGCCCTCCAATTGGTCGCAACTCATCCGTAAGCACTACAAAAGAGCAGATTCACCAAGGTGGCCACTCGAAGGTTGCGGCGTTGACCTCGCTGGTACTCTGGCAGCGGCTGCTGACCCCGTGCGGGAGAGTCCTCCGGACACCATCGGAGGCGCCGAAGGAGCAAATCCTCCCCGGAATCTCTCAGGCTCACGTACCGCACGGACGAGGTCACTCTGGAAAGCAGGGCGGGTGTCGACGGCTTCCGCTCTCACCGACGGTGAAAGCCGGGTGCCCTCGGGCGTCCGGTGAAGCTCTCAGGTTGAGATGACAGAGGGGGAGGCCGTCCGGGCACCCGCGCCGTGGTGTCCCTCGAAGGTCGTGTCAGACCAGGAGGCCTCCGCAATGACCGCCCACCGCATTCCGCTCTCCGAGCTCGAACAGGGAATCCCCTTCGAGCAGCGCCACATCGGGCCCGACCAGGAGGCGCGGGCCAAGATGCTCGCGCAGGTCGGCTACGGCTCCCTCGACGAGCTGACCGCCGCCGCGGTGCCGGATGTGATCAAGAACGCCGACGACCTGGAGCTGCCGGGCGCGCGCACCGAGGCCGAGGTGCTGGCCGAGCTGCGCACGCTGGCCGACCACAACCAGGTGCTCGGCTCCATGATCGGGCTCGGGTACTACGGGACCTTCACGCCGCCGGTCATCCTGCGGAACGTCATGGAGAACCCGGCCTGGTACACGGCCTACACGCCGTACCAGCCGGAGATCTCCCAGGGGCGGCTCGAGGCGCTGCTGAACTTCCAGACCATGGTCGCCGACCTCACCGGGCTGCCGACCTCCGGTGCCTCGCTGCTCGACGAAGGAACGGCCGCTGCCGAGGCGATGGCGCTGTCCCGGCGGATGGGCAAGAACAAGAAGGGCCTGTTCCTGGTCGACGCGGACGCGCTGCCGCAGACCGTCGCCGTGATCGAGACGCGGGCCGAACCGACCGGCGTCGAGGTCGTCGTTGCCGACCTCAGCGAGGGCATCCCGGCCGAACTCGCCGAGCGTGAGATCAACGGCGTGCTGATCCAGTACCCGGGCGCCTCCGGTGCCGTACGCGACATCAAGCCGGTCATCGACCGGGCGCACGAGCTGGGCGCGCTCGTCACCGTCGCCGCCGATCTGCTCGCGCTGACGCTGCTGAAGTCGCCGGGTGAGCTGGGTGCCGACATCGCGGTCGGTACGACGCAGCGGTTCGGTGTGCCGATGGGCTTCGGCGGGCCGCACGCCGGCTTCATGGCCGTACACGAGAAGTTCGCGCGCAGCCTGCCCGGACGGCTGGTGGGTGTGTCCGTCGACGCGGACGGGCACAAGGCGTACCGACTCGCTCTGCAGACGCGTGAGCAGCACATCCGGCGCGAGAAGGCGACCAGCAACATCTGCACCGCTCAGGTGCTGCTCGCCGTGATGGCCGGGATGTACGCCGTCTACCACGGGCCCGAGGGGCTGAAGGGCATCGCCCGCCGGACGCACCGGTATGCGTCGATCCTCGCCGAGGGGCTGAGCAGCGGTGGTGCCGAGGTCGTCCACGGCGAATACTTCGACACCGTCACCGTCCGGGTCCCGGGGCGGGCCGCCGAGGTCGCAGCTGCCGCGCGGGAGAACGGCGTCAACTTGCGGCTGGTGGACGCCGACCTCGTGTCGATCGCCTGCGACGAGACCACGAATCGGGCCCAAGTGGGCGCCGTATGGAGCGCGTTCGGGGTCGAGGCCGACATTGAGGCGCTGGACTCCGCCGCGGCGGACGCGCTGCCGGACGCGCTGCTGCGCGCCGACGAGTACCTGACCCATCCCGTCTTCCACCAGCACCGTTCCGAGACCGCGATGCTGCGCTATCTGCGCCGGCTCGCCGACCGGGACTACGCGCTGGACCGCGGCATGATCCCGCTGGGCTCCTGCACCATGAAGCTCAATGCCACGACCGAGATGGAGCCGGTCACCTGGCCCGAGTTCGGGCAGCTGCATCCCTTCGCGCCCGCGGAGCAGGCGCAGGGCTACCTCACGCTCATCCGTGAGCTGGAGGAGCGGCTCGCCGAGGTCACCGGGTACGACAAGGTGTCGCTGCAGCCCAACGCCGGTTCGCAGGGTGAGTTCGCCGGGCTGCTCGCCGTACGCGGATATCACCGGGCCAACGGGGACGAGCAGCGGACCGTGTGCCTCATTCCGTCCTCGGCGCACGGGACCAACGCCGCCAGTGCCGTCATGGCCGGGATGAAGGTCGTCGTCGTGAAGACCGCCGAGGACGGCGAGATCGACGTGGCGGACCTGCGGGCGAAGATCGAGCAGTACCGCGACGAGCTGTCGGTGCTGATGATCACGTACCCGTCGACGCACGGTGTGTTCGAGGAGCACGTAGCCGACATCTGCGCGCAGGTGCATGAGGCGGGTGGCCAGGTGTACGTCGACGGCGCCAACCTCAACGCCCTGGTGGGGCTTGCCAAGCCGGGGCACTTCGGCGGTGACGTCTCGCATCTGAATCTGCACAAGACCTTCTGCATTCCGCACGGTGGTGGCGGTCCGGGTGTCGGGCCCGTCGGTGTGCGCGCACACCTGGCGCCGTATCTGCCGAACCACCCGCTGCAGCCCGCCGCCGGTCCGGAGACGGGTGTCGGGCCGATCTCGGCCGCGCCGTGGGGTTCGGCGGGGATCCTGCCGATCTCGTGGGCGTACGTCCGGCTCATGGGCGGCGAGGGGCTCAAGCGGGCCACGCAGGTGGCGGTGCTCAGTGCCAACTACATCGCCAAGCGGCTCGAGCCGCACTACCCGGTGCTCTACACCGGTCCCGGCGGGCTGGTCGCGCACGAGTGCATCATCGATCTGCGGCCGCTGACCAAGGCGACCGGGGTGAGCGTCGACGATGTCGCCAAGCGGCTGATCGACTACGGGTTCCACGCGCCGACGATGTCGTTCCCGGTGGCCGGGACGCTGATGATCGAGCCGACCGAGTCCGAGGATCTGATCGAACTCGACAGGTTCTGCGAGGCGATGATCGCCATACGGGCGGAGATCGAGAAGGTCGGTTCGGGCGAGTGGCCCGCGGACGACAGCCCGCTGCGGAACGCGCCACACACCGCGGCCGCGCTCGGCGGGGAGTGGAAGCACGCGTACACGCGCGAGGAGGCCGTCTTCCCGGAGGGCGTCTCGGCGTCCGGGAAGTACTGGCCGCCGGTGCGGCGGATCGACCAGGCCTTCGGTGACCGGAACCTGGTGTGCTCCTGCCCGCCGTTGGACGAGTACGAGGACTGAGTCGTACGTCGTCGGGGGGGGGCGCCCGCCGGGGGGGGGCCCCCCCAGCGGGAAGGGGGGGGCCCGGGGAACCCGGGGGACATGTTAAAAGGGGCCCACCCCCGGGCAGGTGGACGGGGCCCGTACGG